>CAZNGU010000266.1:0-4235 GCA_964572325.1 uncultured Methylomarinum sp. | reverse complement strand
CATTAACAAATGACCCGACTACTGAGATGTGATAGGGGATTGAAACAAATAACTTAATAACTGTATCATTACGATACCTCCTACATGACCCGACTACTGAGATGTGATAGGGGATTGAAACTTTTTGAATTTGAATCTCTTGAACATCCAGAAAATGACCAGTTACTTGCCGATGCCATACGCCGCAATGGTCGTGTTATTATGCCGGTGCTAACCAGTACCCAGAGTAATCGCTTAATTATTACAAAGCCTCTGGCAGGAATAGCAAATGCGGCCGCCCAATTGGCTCACGTCACTATGGATTTTGATTCACAAGGTATCGCTCGACAACTTGATTTACAGATAAAACAAGATAACGGAGAATTCTTGCCCGCCATGTCCTTGGCACTCAGCCGTTTCCTAGAAAACCATCAAAATCCTCTGCAGCTCACGCACCTTAAAAGCCTGTTAATTAGCTTTGTTAATCCACCAAGTCAATTTCACCTTATTTCATACATTGATGTATTGCAAAATAAAAATATTAAGAAAGACTTACAGGGAAAACTTATTTTAATAGGAACAACAGCTGCAGGATTAGGTCGGCGTATCGCTACCCCCACCACAAAAAACCAGCAACTGATGTCAGGGATAGAATTTCAGGCCAATGCCGTGGCTACTATTATCTCAGGTCAAATTATTCGCCCTCTGCCATGGCCAGCCCACACGCTGCTTTCTTTATTGCTTATCGGCATTCCTGTTCTCCTTTTTCGTTTTTTTAAACCCAGTCATGCCTTATTAATTACATTATGCTTTTCTATAATAGCCATTGCATGTAGTACCTTCCTACTCAGCAATTTTTTTCTATGGTTTGCGCCATTACCCTCCTTGCTCTGTCTAATATTGAGTTACCCTTTATGGAGCTGGCAAAGGCTTGAGCAATTAAGCTATTCCTTATTCAACGAGCATGAAAAAGCCAGTGCTATTCTGGAAGCCGTTGCAGAAGCAGTTATCACCACCGATCAACAAGGCTATATTGAGTATATGAATCCGGCAGCAGAAAGATTGTTGGCTCTTTCACTTTTTGAAGCCAAACAAAAAAAAATTTCTGAAACCTGTCAGATTGTTGATGTAACAGATTCCATATTACTGGATAACCGGACATTAATAAATGGTAAGCCACGGGCAAAAACACAAGTCATACGTAATCAAAATGGAGAGGAATATACGGTACAGATTTCCAGCAACCCTTTGTATGATAAAAACAAACATCCTGCGGGTTTTGTTTATGCCCTTAATAATTTAACTGAAATTATTAATATCCATCAAAAAATTGCCTTCATAGCCTCACATGATACCCTCACAGGTCTCCCCAATCGTGTTTTATTACAAGACCGTTTGGAACAAGCTATTATTAAGGCTAACAGGGTAAATTCACATTTTGCTCTGCTATTTATTGATCTGGATGGCTTTAAAAAAATCAATGATGCGATGGGGCATGCCTCTGGTGATTTGTTACTGCAAGAAGTTGCCGCACGCCTGCGTGGTTGGATAAGAAAATCTGATACCCTTTCACGCTGGGGAGGCGATGAATTTATTATCTTACTGGACAACCTGAATTCACCTGCAATTGCAACAGATATAGCTTATAAAATTATTCATGGCTTGTCTTCATCATTTATATTAGACAGCCATGAAATTTTTATCTCCTCAAGTATCGGTATTAGTTTATTTCCTGAAGATGGACAGCAAGCAGATGTGCTTTTAGAAAAAGCAGATACTGCCATGTACAGCGTTAAAAAAAATGGTCGAAATAATTTTTGCTTTTACTCACAAAAGCTTGAAAACCAGGCAAAAGAAAGGCTGCTTCTGGAAACAGAATTGCGCAAAGCTCTGGACTTGGGTGAGCTGGAAATGCATTATCAACCTCAGATTGATCTATCATCCAATCAACTCATAGGTGCCGAAGCATTAATTCGTTGGAATCATCCAGAAAAAGGTCAGGTTTCACCTGCTCATTTCATTCCTCTGGCTGAAGAAATTGGTTTGATAATCCCAATCGGGGAGTGGATTATAAAAGAAGTATGCTCACAGCTTAAGTCATGGAAAGCACAAAACTTAGCACCACTTAAAATAGCGATTAATTTATCCACACAGCAGTTTACTCAGAAAGACCTGGTTAATATTATCTCTCGAGAAATTGAAAAACAGGGTTTAAGTACTGAGTCAATCCAGGTAGAAATCACCGAAAGCATGATGGTTCAAGATTTTAACCAGGTTATTAACATTCTTGATACCTTAAAGTCAGCCGGTATATCAATTGCAATAGATGATTTCGGTACCGGTTATTCTTCTCTGGAATATCTAAAACGATTTCCCATTGATAAGCTAAAAATTGACAAATCATTTATTGATAATGTTATGCATGATAGTGATGACAGCAGCATAGTGCAAGCCGTTATCGCACTAGGTCATAAGATGAATATGCAAATTATTGCCGAAGGGGTAGAAAACGAGGCGCAAGCTCAGTTTTTAAAAGAACACCATTGTGATTTTGGGCAGGGGTACTTGTACAGCAAGCCACTAGATGCACAAAAAATGGCCTTGTTAATTGAGAAATTTAAACAACAAAGCTGAAATAGCCAAGCGTTATGTTATCTCGACAAGCACTTTAAAGTCATCAATATGGCTTAACATGATATCGACTAGCTCTGGGTCAAATTGAATGCCTCGATGCGCTTTAATATACTCAATAACCTCCGCTATTTTCCAGGCTTCCTTATAGCATCGTTTATGTGCCAAGGCATCAAATACATCAGCCAGAGCTACAATCCGTCCGTATATGTGAATATCTTCCCCTTCAAGTTGACAAGGATAGCCTTGTCCATTCCATTTTTCATGATGTTCATGCGCTATAATTGCTGCCGCTTTAATTAACTTCCGTTTTGAACCCGATAATAATTGATAAGCATTGCTGGTATGTTTTTTCATTTCTTCAAACTCTGCTTCAGAATAACTTCCCGGCTTATGCAAAATTTCATGGGGTACTGTCATTTTGCCAATATCATGCATAGGAGAAGCATGGAATAATATATCAGCATCTTCTCTATTTAAATTAGGATGATAATGCGCAAGTAATGAAGAAATTTCTGCCACTCGCCTAATATGCTTACCCGTCTCGTCCGAAGTTGACTCCATCAGCTCAGCTAGCATCCAAACCATTTCTTTTTGATTATTTTCTAGTTCAGTTAATAATCGTTCTCTCTCGAAATGAATTTTCTTTTCCAGGTTAATACCATTATGTTTAAGCAATTGATGACTGCGGTATAATTGAATATGGGTTTGTACTCTCGCCAATAATTCGCTAGCCTGAAAAGGTTTGCTAATATAATCCACAGCACCTAATGAAAACCCTCTGCTAATGGCATCTATATCCACTTTTGCAGTTAAAAAAATGACGGGGATATCTCTTGTTAGCGGATTTTCTTTAATTTTTTGACACACTTCAAAACCATCCATTTCCGGCATCATAATGTCAAGCAAAATCAGATCAAAACTTGTTCTCTCTTGTTCATTTTCTAACAGAGCTAATGCATCCTTACCCTGTGTTGCATAAGAGAAATCATAACCATCTTCCTTTAGTATGCTCATGGCAATTTTAATATTATCCAGAACATCATCAATAATCAGGACATTTACATCTAACTGAATATTATCGCTAAGCAGGCTATTTTTATTAATTTGCATGTTTTATTATCAGTTACTCGACCGATCTGTACTAAGGCAACTGGAAATAAATAAGCCACCCATATTGCAACGTTTTTTTGTTTGTCTTCGGTATTGTTGCGTAGAGCACATAGCAAGGCTATGTAACCGAAGCAACAATACCGAAGACGGACAAAAAGGCAAGTAAGATGGGTGGGTTATTTGTTTCCAGTTGCCTAAGCTATTTAGACAAAGAGGTAGTGGACAAGCATAGACTTAATTACTCATAATGTCTATTTCAAGCCATTGGAATTACCATTTCCCATTTTTTATGCCCGACCAAGAAGGTGTTATCAAATACAAGCTAAGTCATCAAAATATTGCTATTGAAGAGCATATTCCGATGGTAGAAATAAACGCATGGAGATCACTGTTTTTTAAGCTTCAACTCATTGGACAAGTCTCAGAAAGATATGACGGTTATGGTTTTGGCAATATTAGCCAACGACTCTCTTCTGCCAATTTAACTTACCCCCCCTTTATAATCAGTGGCA
>CAZNGU010000265.1:0-4249 GCA_964572325.1 uncultured Methylomarinum sp. | reverse complement strand
TAGATTTGACTGGAATGGCCCAGGGTATAGTTTACGTGCATTAGCTTCAATCTTCAGCGATGGTCATGCACAATGGCTGGCTGAGCGAATCGAAATAGCACGTGGCGTCATACCACATCATTCATGGCTAAACTTACTCTGGTACGATGAATCCGTAACACCGATACCACCTGATAATCTTCCTATTTTTTCCTTCTTCGATAATTTAGGGATTTTCATTAGTCGATCCGCCTGGACAGATGATGCGACATGGGTTTTCTTCAAGGCTGGGCCATCACAAGGCAAACTAGCCGAGTCTAAAGACATATACACTGGAAGTCATATACACCCCGATGCTGGTAACTTTTTAGTATGGGCAAAAGGAAACTGGCTTGTAGTTGACGATGGTAATGTTTATAAAAAACGAACTGAAAATCACAACGTATTATTGTTTAATGAAATAGGCCAGCTTGGCGAAGGTGAAAAATGGTTTAACCTTAAACCTGCAAAAGAATATGCAGCCACATCAAAATTCACTCATTTGGACTTACAGACAAAGTACCAATATCTGGCGGCTGAGATAGGTGGTATGTACCCTCCAGAAGCAGGAGTAAAGACCTGGACCCGGTCATTCATCTGGCTTCCTCCTGACAATTTAATCATACATGATGACATAGTCTTAAGTAAGCCAGGTCATGTTGAAGGAAAAGTACACCTAAGTGTAACGCCTCGAGCACTTACCTCAAACATAGCGTGTTTAGCTGTTGGGAAATACGCCGGCTTAGTTATTAATAATATTTCACATGAAAACAACCACATAAAGCTTGGCACTTATGAAATAATTTCAAGTGAAAGAGCTCGCCACACAAACAAATCAGGTGGATTAATTGGATTATTATCGAATGACAATAACGCTCAAACACTGTTAATAAATATTAACCAGGAAGGATGCGCTAGCAAAATTTACAATAATTTTTTATCGACAGATGACGGTAGATTAATAGTAAGAAACACAAATACTGATATTGACATTAATTTCAAAACCAAAACAGTGTTGTTTCAAGACAAGTAGACAACGATTCTATTCTTAATAAACATAACATTTACCATCTATTAAGATGCGTTACACATTTGATAAAATTATGCCACATGTCAAACAGAATGTCTCACTTAAACAAGATCCTTGGGTTTTTCGCCAATCCAGTAAGATGCATCGGGCAAAAAATTGCCCATTTTGTATGCATAGATACCAAACTCATTAAGTATATCCATTGCTCGTTTCTCATCATCATCACTTACTTTATTTTTCCATTTTCGAATTAACTGTATTCTATTATTACTATCACCCTTTAGTATATTCACGGTTTCAGAATCTGATTCATTTATAACAGGAGAAGGCACATTCAACTGTTTCCTTATTAATTCAGGATGCGTCAAATCTAATTTATCACAGAGAGAATCAATTACCACATCAGGTTGCATTACTGCCTGCTCATAGGTTGCAAGCACCCAATCATCAGCAATCTCTCTCAATGGCAAACTGTTATGAATGCACCATGCCAACACACCTTTTTCAAGTGTGGAACCAGATATTATTATGTCAGAAGCTAGTTTTTGTTGATCAGCAGTAAAATTATTTTTATGATCACTTTCAAGAAAATAAGGTAAGTATGGAAGTTCTTTTCTAGACAAGGAAACAGCAATAGGATGCCGAATGCAATATAATATATTTGCATCAAATTCATCCTTAAACCAATTAATTCTATCAACACCTCCATGTATAACTTTTAATACAACGCGGTTAGTAAGAAACCTGTAACCAGCTCTCAGCGGGTTAGGCGTTCTAAAACTTGATGTGCCATCAATCAAATCTGAAAAATAGCTTTTATATTTACCTTCAACATTAGAAGAATACAACTCTTTCCAATCATTAATTCCTGAGTGCTCCCTTACTTCAGCAGAACGAATATCTAATGGCTCATCACAAAATTTAACACCTGGTTGACTTGATACTAGTTGCAAAAACCATGTCGAGCCACCTCGTGGTGTAGCAAATAAAAAAATATTTTTTTTACCTCCTTGACGATGTATATTAGTTAAGTGTTTTGCTGTGTTTTTAAAAAAACTCATATCTCATATCTCACAAGTAATTCTGTTATTTAATATCAAGCGCACTCAATATTTGCACCTTACGTTCGCCAGGGTCATTAGAAGATATATAAATTGCTTTATTTAAACAATTTTTTTTATACTCTTCAATTGTTCGAATTTGTTTTGCAGGAACGCCTGCCACTACAACATTACTAGTAACATCTTTAGTTACAACACTGCCTGCACCTACAATGACATTATCACCAATACATACACCAGGTAATATCGTACTATTGGCACCTAAAAACACATTACTGCCTATTATTATTTTAGAAAATATATTTATATCCTTATATTCATCTCTAAATAATCCCACGCCGCCATCATGTGTTAAAAATTTAACTCCATCTGTTATTGTGACATTATCACCAATAGTTATAAGATACGGCTCACTGCCAAAGCTTGGTTTACTTATTATACGAACATTATCGCCAAAATTAACTCCGTAGTATTTACTATATAGAGCGGCCTTTCCCATTGAATCTGAAAAATGCAGCTTTGATTGTATATAAAGTTTTTTCACACGATTTAATATTTTCATAATTTAGCTCATAAGTTCAGATGACAACACACTATTATAGTAGCCGTAAAGCAACCCACCCGCCATTAACGTACGCCTGACTACGCCTTAATCATTGTTTCCATGATTTTTTATTATATCAATGGCTATATTTACCACTATATCCAATCACCAGATTCACGACATAACCGCTGATCATTGTATTTTATATAAAGCGAGTGCCACTTACATCAGCTGCTAATACGGCCGCACCTGACCTGAGTCTATATACTCAGAAAACTTTGTTGAAAACCAAATATTACTTTGCGGGCCAAACGAAATCAGATATCTGGCACTCATATAAAAAACAACGTCTAGTTTTTCAAAAAAACCTTTAATTCATTACCCCATTTTTCTGTATTAAAATATGTTTCAACATGTTTTTTACCACGTAATCCAATCTCTCTTGAATTTTTTGGATCATCTAAAACAGTTACAATTTTTTCAGAAAATCCTTTTGTCGTCACACTTTTATCCATTACAACCGTATCACCATCCTTAAAATAGTGCGCAAGCTCGCCAACATGAGTAGTAATAACAGGTTTACCTAACTGCATATAACTAAGGACTTTCTGCGGAAACCGCGCTTTATGACGGTCATTATTAACAAGAGGTATCAATAGAGCATCTGATTTTCGTTGCATTTCCATAAGATTCTGGTCAGATAAAAAACCACTAAATTTAACCTTATCGTCCAACCCTAAACGACTAATTTTTTCCACCCATTGAAGCTTTTCATTATCGGGGTATTTGCCAGTAATAACAAATTCAAAATCTTTATCCTTAATATTTTCTAGAGCTTCAAGAGAAAAATCAAGCAGATCATCATACCCCGCACTACTTGTATAAATTAACAATGTTTTATTGTTATCTATGCCGTTTACAGTTACATCTAACACGTCATCGACTTCGGGAAGGATTGCAGGCAAAATCATCAACTTCTTATTCGTTATCTCGCGTATTTTATCAAAAAGAAAATTACTAATAACAATAAACGCATTAGATTTGTTTACAATTAGTTTCCATGACAATTTATTTAATAGGTTTTTTTTATTATTATACGTAGGCATCGCAGGATAATATTCCATTACATTTGTTACGATATTAATTCTAAATATTTTTCCAATTATTACAGTTGGCAATGTCACTTCGATAGGCTGTGCAGGCACAATTATAAACGAAACTTTTTCTTTAATAACGTAACGCAGCATGCTTAAAAACAACCGTAAAGACATATATATATTATTTAATATTTTTGTAAAATAGTTACCACCTTGATACAACTTTCGTTTTGTTCCATATTCAAAACTATATGGAGTGTCTTTTAAAAAAAACTCTTCAAGATACTCCCTTTTTTCTAACGTATCACTAAAACCTATTGAATGAGTTTTTACTCCTGCTATTTCCAATCCTTTTGTCATTAAATGACATTTTTCAGATGTTGAACGATTAAAAACCGTCCATATAATTAGAACCTTATCCACTTCATCACCGTGCTTTTTTCATAATCTTATAAAATAAATACTGTAGCCACACATTCAAGAATTATCAATAGTACTT
>CAZNGU010000264.1:0-4294 GCA_964572325.1 uncultured Methylomarinum sp. | reverse complement strand
CGTCGAGCCAATAGCTCGGTATAACTGGATACCATGCGCAAGGGTTCCTGTATAGCATGAGAGGCTATATAGGCAAATTGTTCCAGCTCAGCATTAGAGCGTTCAAGCTCCTGGGTGTGATTACGTAAATTTATTTCGTCTGTTTTTTTCTGAGTAATATCTAAGCATATGCCTATATAACCTTTATAAATATTATTTTCTTGATGGGGGACACCTATTTCTCGTATCCAGCGATAGTCACCATTATATCGCTGCATCTGGTATTCGTGATCAAATTCTATATGTTGGTTTAGTGCATTGAAATATGTTTTCATAACTCTTTTTTGATCATTGGGATGAACTTGCGATTCATTCCATTGATGACTTAACTCTTGTTCTAGTGTGTGACCGGTAAAATCAAGCCATGTTTTATTAAACATTAACGGTTTGTTGTTAATATCCAGCATCCACATCATGACAGGTGCCGCATCGACAAAAGTACTGAATAATTGTTCTCGGTACTTTATTGTATCTTCTAGATGCCTACGGTGGCTAAGGTCACGTATAAAACAGATAAAAAAAGGCTTGTTTTCTAAGTTTATTTCACTAGCCCCCAATTCTAAAGGAAAAGACTCAGTATTTTTTCGTTGCCCCATTGTCTCTTTAGAAAAGCCAATGGTTATCTTTAAAGGCGTTAGTTTATATTGCCGAAAATAACTAGCGAAATCTTGCTTCTCAGGATAAGGTTCCAGCATTAGAATATTAAAGTGTTTATTAATAACATCTTTTTCCTGATAGCGAAATAAGCGTTCTGCAGCAGGGTTAAATGACTGGATATGTCCTGTTTCATTAAGCAAAATAATGCCGAATAGCGCGTTGTCAATAATAGATTTGTTTTTTGTTTTTTCTTTAAATAACAAATTGCTGGTGTGTTCTAAACGCGTATAGGTCTGGATATAATCAATTAAAAGACCGATACCCGGTATAAGATAGGCAAAAATCTTTAGAAAATGAGCAATATTAAAATCATTATCAAATAATGCTTTTGAAGCAAAAGCCATATGTAATTCAACAACAATTTCCGGGATCATACTCAATAATAAGGCCTGGCTAAAGGTTGAGGGATATTGTTTATTAAATTGGCTGAGTAAGGGAATGCCAAACAAACTGTATAAAAGAAGCGGGCCTACATCCCAGGGGCGAGTTATGAGTGCATCTGGATAAATAGTAATGGGTAAATTGTTACTTGTGGCACAATAGTTAATAATGAAAAAAGCAACTGTAATAAATAACAAACTACTTAATACAATAAAACTAATGCCTGTTTTTTTATTTAGCTGAGGATTTAGTAGGAAAAGTGAGATGCCAGTAATAATAATTAAAGCATTAAAGCTTCTGGATATTGCCCAGGTAAAAGGTATTAATTTAGTATTATCAGCAACGGCTTCAATCAGGCGATCAGCAGCCAGTGTATGAAATGCATCCATACTGCCTGCACAGAATAAAGCGATACAAATGACTGGAATGGCTGCCTCTCTGGCGACACGAAAATGTACAAAACCCAGCAAGGCAACCATTATAGCGACAGTGAAAGCACTCCATTCTAAAATAGTATGAGTGAATGAACCCGATAAGTTAAAAAATAAGTCATCCAGTAAAATTGTACGCTGTTCTGGTAATGGAATAGCGTGTGACGAAAAATCAACACCCAGTAAATTGAGCAAAAAAGGGAAAAGGCAAAAAACAATGACTGACAAGAAGGCAGAAATAGATACATTATTATTCTCAATCGTTTTATTACTAATCATTTTTATGCCTGAATAGTTGTTCAAATTCTAAAGCCGGGATAGGTTTACTGATTAAATAGCCTTGAATCTCGTTGCAGTTCAGTCGGGTTAAAAAATCCATTTGTTGTTCATTTTCAACGCCTTCAGCAACCACTGTCAGCTTTAATGCATGGGCCATAGCAATAATGGCTTTAACAATCTCGGCAGCATCCGGGTCAGAATTAACATCAGCTATGAAGGAACGATCAATTTTTAAAATATCAATAGTAAAACGTTTTAGGTAAGAAAGAGAGGAATAGCCTGTGCCAAAATCATCCATTGATATTTTAAATCCTTTATCACTCAATTCACTTAATATTTCTTGTTCCTGATGGCTTTTTTCCATTAATAGGCTTTCTGTTATTTCTAATTCAATGCATGCAGCATCAAGACTAGATTGAGTTAATTCTGCTACGATAAAATCTACCAGCCCATTTTCCTGAAATTGTTTGACTGAAAGGTTTATAGCCATGCCAAAGTCAGGAGAAAGATCTTCTTGCCATTTTTTATTTTGCTTCATGGCTTCTGTAATGACCCATTGACCTATAGCAATAATTAAACCGGATTGTTCTGCTATAGGTATGAATTGATCTGGAGATACTATCCCACGGCTAGGGTGTTGCCAGCGTAACAATGCTTCAGCACCTATAATCCTATTTTCCTGGACATGAAATTTGGGTTGGTAATAAAGCAATAATTCATTACGATCAATAGCTCCTCTTAAGTCATTCTTTATTGCCATTGCCTGAATGACTTCAGCATTAAGTTCTGGTGTAAAAAATTGAAAATTATTGCGTCCCTTGTTTTTGGCTTTATACATAGCCACATCGGCATGTTTAAGTAAATCATTCACATTCGAGGCATCTTCAGGAAAAAAAGTGATACCAATACTGCAACTAATAAATATTTCTTGATTTCCTATGGCAACAGCTTTTGATAATGAAGATAAAATCTTTTCTGCGATACCCATAGTGGTTTTTGGGCTTTGGATATCATCCAGAATAATGACAAATTCATCACCTCCTAAGCGTGCAATAAAATCAACGGATCTAACACATGACTTCAATCGTTCAGCAACACAGACTAATAGCTTGTCTCCTGCTAAATGGCCTAGGGTATCGTTGATTTCCTTAAAATGATCCAGATCAAGAAACATAAGCCCTAATGTTTGGTTTTTTCTTTTTGCCTGAGCTAATGTGCGTTCAATAGTAAGATTAAAGTATTCGCGATTTGCTAACCCTGTCAAGCTATCAAAATGAGCTAACAAAGTAAGGCGTTGTTCAATTTGTTTGCGTTCTATTGCATGTGTAATGGAGCGTAGCATTAGGTGCCCATCACCTTGTCCTTTTACTAAATAATCTTGAGCACCATGCTGCATTGTCTTAATGGCAAACTCTTGATCATTAAGTCCTGTCAAAATAATAATTGCTAATGAATTGCTAATAAGCTGGATTTTATTAATGGAATCTAAGCCACTGCCGTCAGGTAGGGAAAGGTCTAGTAAAACTAAATCGATGTGATTTAATTGCAAAAAGTCTTGAGCTATTGCTAATGATGAAACATGGTGCAATACAACTGGATTCTGTTGAACCTCATTAAGCATGATCTCAACCAGGCGAGCATCCCCGGGGTTGTCTTCAACTAACAAAACATGGATTGTATTTTTACTACTCATTTTGAGATTTTATTGTTTCTAATGCTGCGCATAAATGCAATTTTCTATAGGTAAAAACCTGCTTTGGTATTGTTGAGTATCATTATTCACTGGGATACATGACAAAACTGAGCCAAAAGCTTTTGATTGATTTAATCACTTCTATAAATTGATTTAAATCAACAGGTTTACTGATATAGCAATTGGCGTTTAGGTCATAGCTTTTAACAATATCTTCATCGGCCTGGGAAGTGGTTAATATAATTACCGGAATGTGTTTTAATTTTTTAGCTTGTTTTATTTTCTCCAATACCTCCCGACCGTCCATTAAAGGCATATTCAAGTCAAGCAAAACCAGATCGGGACGTGGCGCATTGCTATGTTCCCCTTGTTGGTATAGAAAATCCATAGCTTCAAGACCATCTGTAACATGGTGGATTTGGTTCAATACTTTATTTTCCTTTAATGCCTCCATAGTTAATCGTGCATCACCTAAACTATCTTCTACTAATAAAATTTCAATAAGTTGCATTGTGTGAGCCTAAAATGACAGAATATTAATTGTCTTTAAGTTTAGTAAGAATTTTAAAAAAGTCTAGATAATATGATGAGGGGTACTGCTAAAACTTCTTATACTGTGTATATAATTTACATACTATAAATAGGGTTTTTTAAGCACAAAGAGTATATACTTCGCGCGGTCACGGATGCAGATTTCTAACGACTGAGTTTTTGCCGATAGCTACGTTGCTGAATGAGTTACGTAGCTTGCTATGCACCTGATTCAGTGCCTTGCTCTCGATAAAAATCAGTTCGCCATAAATTCCGCATTCGT
>CAZNGU010000263.1:0-4299 GCA_964572325.1 uncultured Methylomarinum sp. | reverse complement strand
TATTCATAGCCAGGATGGAGGTATCACCTGGCAACAACCGCGTTTTCCTGATGATGCAAAAATCAAATTATCTGCGACAGAAAATCTAATTGATGATCTTTCTGCTATACGCACAAATACGAGTTCTAAAAATAAAAAAGAACTGTTTGCTGCGAAAATGGCTCAATTAAATAATATTTCAAAACAACAATACAAGGCTTTAGATGTTCAACAAAGCGCCATTACACAAAAACAACAAACAGTAGATCAAACTGCAAAACAAACCCAGGAAATAACAAAAGTTAAAAAGGTAAAACCTACTCTTTATTCGGTTTATTTCGCTGATAAGGATACCGGCTGGATTACGGGTTATCGCGGAACCTTATTAAAAACTAATAATGGGGGTGAAAGCTGGATAAGTCAAAACAGTGGTACTGATGAATGGCTTTACGATATCGACTTTTCTGACAATCAAATAGGCATCATTGTTGGTAGCCGAGGAATCATCTTAACAACTAGCAATGGAGGTAAGACTTGGATAAGCCAGTCTAGTGGTACGACTAATAGGCTAAATGCTGTTGCTTTTAACAATAGTAAAACCGCTGTTGCCGTTGGCGACTTCGGAACCATAATAAAAACCAGTAATGCAGGGAAGAGCTGGATCAGCCAACAAAATGTAACAAAGCAATTTTTATATGACATTACTTTTAGTGATAGTAACAGCGGTATTGCTGTAGGGGCAGAAGGAACCCTGCTAAAGACAATTGATGGCGGAGAGCACTGGACAGCCAAGAGCAGTAGTAGCAAAGAACAATTAAGAGGTATTACTTTAAACAAAAATAACATCGGTTATGCCGTAGGTATCCGAGGAACCTTGATAAAAACCATTGATGGAGGTGAAAGCTGGAAAAAATTAAAGAGTACTACTAAAAAATCACTTCTTGCTATTGTTTTTAGTGCTAATAAAACTGCTATTACCGTGGGTAGAGATGAAACCCTATTGAAGAGTATTGATGGCGGTGAGCATTGGATATCTCTTGTTAGTGGCTCAAAAAAATCGCTCAATGCTATAGCCTTTAGCGATAGCAAAACTGGCATAGCAGTAGGTGATCATGGAGCTATATTAAAAACCAGTGATGGTGGTGAAAGCTGGGTGCCCAGAAGTAGTGGTACAGGTGAGACGCTAGATGATATTGCCTTTAGCAATAGTAAAACAGCTATAGCCGTAGGTGATGGCGGGAGTATATTAAAAACCAATGACGGCGGTGAGAGCTGGGCGTCTCAAAACAATACAACAGATTATTGGCTAAGTGCTATAGCCTTTAATAATAGCAATACAGGTATAGCCTTAAGTTATAGTCCAAAAATTATGCTCACGAGCGATGGCGGTGATACCTGGGTAATGACTGAAAGCGGTGTTGAAGGATGGTTAGATGACATTACTTTCATTAATAACAAAACAGCTTTTGCTGTAGGTGATATTGGAAAAATAATAAAAACCAGCAATGCAGGTAAAAGCTGGATATTTCAGAACAGTGGAACCAAGCAATATCTTTATGCCATTACCTTTATTGATGACAAAACCGGCTTTGCGGTAGGTAATAAAGGAAGCATATTAAAAACTGAAGACGGGGGTGAAAGCTGGATACAGCAAAACAATGCTACAAAAGAAAGTCTTCGTGCAGTTACTTTTATCAATAACAAAACGGTCCTAGTCGCAGGTTATAACGGCACCCTACTCAAAACAGACGATGCGGGTAAAAGTTGGCAGATACTCAATAGTGGTACCAAGGCATGGCTTCGCGCTATTGCATTTAGTGATAAGAAAAACGGAGTCGCTATAGGTCAAGGAGGGATGATGGTAAAAACCAGTGATGGTGGAGAAACATGGCATCAACTTAAGTATCAACGTTATCCTGCCTTATGGTATTGGCTAGTTTGCATTATATCTATTTTATATGTACTACGCTTATTAGTGCTTCAATCGGGTAAAGAAGCTGTTTCAACAGAAACTATTGCTGATATTTTTGCCTCGGATCGCCCAATACAACCGGGAGACCCTGATCCACTAAATTTTGGTGCTATTGCCCGTGGTTTATCCCGTTTTATTCGTAACCCCAGCACTGCTCCGCCTTTAACAGTTGCTATCACGGGCGCCTGGGGTAGTGGTAAAAGCTCATTAATGAATTTACTATATTATGATTTAAAACACTATGGTTTTACTCCCGTCTGGTTCAACGCCTGGCATCATCAAAAAGGTGAACAACTATTAGCCTCGCTTTACGCCAATATTCGCTCCCAGGCTATCCCTTCCTGGTTTGATTTTTCGGGAATCACACCCGTAGGTCTACTATTTCGAATTAAGCTGATTATTCGACGCTGCAGTAAACACTGGGGGCTAACTGCTGTACTTATTATCCTACCTGTCGCGGTATTTACCTATTTGATAATACACCCGGCACAGCTTAATAGTTTTGAGTTTGACGAGGTGCTAAAAGCCACAGAGAATGCTGATAAAAATAGTCTGATTATTGCCTTATTAAGTAGCTTACCCACACTAGGTGCAATAATTAGTAGTCTGCGTGCTTTTGGTGTCAACCCGGCACGCTTGATTGCTTTAGGCAGCAATGAAAAAACTAAATCGACACATATTGACCCCAGCGCCCGACAACATTTTGCCAATGAATTTAAGCAAGTTACGGCATGTTTGGAGTTAGGGCGGATGGTCATCTTCATTGATGATCTTGATCGCTGTACCAAGGAAAATGTCGTTGACATCCTGGAATCCATTAATTTTCTTTCTGTATCCGGTGACTGTTACATTATTTTAGGCATGGATAAAAGCTGGGTAAAAATTTGCATAGAACAGCAATTTCCCGAAATGGCAAAAAGTAATCACGTTTTTGCCGATGAATATCTTGAGAAACTGATAAATATAGATATTGCTGTTCCTACTCTGGAAAATGAAAGTTCGAGTGAATTACTTGCTCCCACACGAACCGAGTCAATAAAAGATTCTTTTTGGAAAAAAATCAGGCTTCAATTGTTTAAAACAATATCAGCTTCTCGCCGAGCCATAGTGCTGATTATTCTAGCAATCTTAGGCATAAGCATAGGTACTTATATAGAGGCGCCTCAACAAAAAAAGACTAAACCATTAACTGAAATTAAAGTATGGAATAATGTAGATATTAAAGACATTGATGTTATTAATGGACAGACAAAACTGTTAATTAGTATTAGTAATCAAACTACAAATAAGCAGATAAGCAATAAAGACTCAAACAAAGTGACCAGTAATAAGAATTGGCAACTGGTGCTAAAGGCTAATGAGAAAGATATAAAAAAAGGTGTATTACTCGGTTTGCTGGGTGATGAAGCAGCACAGGCGCAATTATTATTAAGATTGTCTGAAAACAAAAAAGTTCTAATAACTGAAACAGGCAGAACTGATAGCGGTGGCAAAAATACTTTTAATCCACCACCTACTGTTATTAATCCACCTGAAGAAATAGCATTTTTTCCAGGGCAAATAGATGATTCAATATCAGTTTATTTGTTGCCAGTTATACTAATAATCTGCCTGATAATGGTTAGATTAAGCTATTATCTTCAAAAATCAGATCGTATTGTCAACGATTCTTCGAAATTCAGAGATGCCTTAAAAATATGGCAACCCTGGGTTACCTTAAATCGTCAAACGCCTAGAGCCATTAAGCGTTATCTTAATCATGTTAGATATATTGCTATGCGATATCGTGATGAAACAATTGCTGAAAATGCGCAACAAACAATTTTTCCTCATTTTTTCAAAAAGGTGGTAGACATTCCATCAGAGGTAGAATATGACGAAGAAACAATGGATGAACCCAGTCTGGTTGCATTAAGTGCCATCTTTGCCATTGATAAAACCTGGCTTAGCAACGATGAAAAATTTGAGCAAATTAGTCAAGAAAGTCTGGAAGAATTACTCAGAGAAAAATACCCGAAGCTATTTGCCAAAATAAAAGACCCAAAGGCAGAAAAAGAAATCATATCGGCTCGGTCAGCATTGATGAAAACTTTGAAAAATTCAGTTGCACAACATAAACAAACATTTGGCGGTTTGACAAATATTAATAAAAAGCAACGTGAGCGGTTTTTAGATATTTTGGCAGTAACTAAAATAAAATAAGGGAGCTGGAACGAAATAATCGTTCGATATTGGGCAGGATTTTTGTTCGCCTTCAGTAGGGTGGCAACGGGCGCATAGCAAGCTACGTAATTGCTGCCACCCTACTGAAGGCGGACAAAAAGACGAGCAAGATTGGATGATTATTT
>CAZNGU010000262.1:0-4304 GCA_964572325.1 uncultured Methylomarinum sp. | reverse complement strand
AAGGCATTGAATATTATGATGATTTAAAGTTTGGATGCTATATTTCGACAGCCTAGAACGTTCCTAAGTTGTTTCACTCTTTGTAAAGAGAATCTAATTCATCGCTTTCATTTTTAGCTACCTTTTCTCGCGCTTTATTTTCACTAAAAAACTGGAATAATTTTTTCCCTTGCCAGGGTGTTGTCTGTTTGGCATAAAGGGTTTGATTTAATAAGTAAATTTCATCTCTTAGGCGTGCTTCACAATGCCCTGCAATTTCAGCCATATTGTGGCTATTAAATTTTATTTTCCCCCAGTCCAATAAGGCATTTTTGGTGGCCAGCGGGTCATTGTCATTACAAGCCTGTTTCAAATTTTTAATGGCTTCCTTTAACGATATCTCTTTGCTATTAACTTGAGTTTCTTGTTGTTCAGGGTTTTGTTTTTTAAGGAAGAAAAGCACAGTGGCAAGCCAAGCTAACATGAGGAAAAGTGAAAGCCACATCCAGAAGCTATTTTGTTCGAGGACAAGACTGGATGCTGGTTCTTGGATATTTTCTTGACTGCTGGTTTTTGTTTCTGCTGTGACTAAAGAGCCTTTTGCTGTCAAGGTGACTTCTGGAATACGGGCAATTTCCATTTTTTGAGTTTGCGTGTTAAACCAGGGGATTTCTATTGCTGCTAAAGTGTAATTACCCGGCTCGGATGGAATATAAGCAATTTTTTGTTCTCTAAAAGCAATAATACCATCTTCCTGTTTTTTTTCTTTTAGAATGGGTTGATCAGGGTAGTTTTTTAGTTGATTAGTTGAAATAATCTCTATTTCGGGCAGTTGGGCATCTGTTGTACCTTTGGCCAGGATGGTTATTGTGCGGGTTAAAGGTTCACCTAACTTCATATTGTTAATATCTCCAGACCATTTTTCTTCAATGTGAAGTAGTTCTGCTGGAATCCAGTATTTAGCTTTGAAATTAGTAGGGGCAGGCAGTACATCTAGCGTAACTGCTTTGGATGTTATTCGCCTGGTTTTCGTTGTTTGTCGATTAAAGAAGCCACTAAAACGTTGTCTGGAATTCGACACAACAACTTGCGCAGTTAATACCAAAGGGGCAATAGTTGCTGTACCACTTTTTTGTGGAAAAATAGCGTATTTTCGTTCAATAACGGCATAGCTAACGCCATTAATTTCAGTCTCATAGTTTTTGTCATCAGTTAATCTTTCAATGACTGCATTTGCCATTTTGGGTTCGCTTAAACTGCTACCTCGAGCCAAAGCCACTCGATGATATAGACGTAAGGTGTATAAAAGTTGTGATTGTACATAAGGTGTTTTGCTAGAAACCTCAACATTTAAAAATAAATCTCCATTATTGCTTTGCTGAGATATTATTTTGTCTGTTATTTTGACAGATATAGGACGGCTTAAGTCATCACCAAAAGCAATGGGAGGGATTAATAGATCGCCTGTTTGCCTGGCCATTACATTTAAAATCCATTGAATTGATTTTGAAGACTTTCCATTTATCCAGGATGAATTGCTCTGATGACTTTGATTTAAAATTTCAAAATTTTTTTCCAGGGGACTAAAGTCTGGGTCATCATCAGGCGATTCAGTCGCTGAAAAGATGATTTGAAAAGACTCATTAATATTGACAGGATTTCGATCCAGGCTGGTTTTAATTTCAACCGCAGAAGCCGGGTTAATTGCTAATAGTAAGAGGCTTAAACAAAATGTTGGTAAGGTAAATTTCTGGTAAATCATATTAGGGCAGGGGAACATCATAAATTAAGTGATTAATTACCAATTTTGTTGACTCGCATTTTTCCTGGCGCGCTGTTTATATTGGTATTCAAATTTTCGTTTTAATAAACCAGCCGGGTCATCCTCAATGCGCTTCAACCATTGTTCTGTCGCTTGATCTGATTCATCATAGTCGGATGGTTCGGCTGCTTGTTGAGCTTTCGCTTGTTCTGATTCTTGCTCTTCATTATTCGATCCATCCTCTTTGGATTGATCTGATTGCTCGGATGATTCAGGTTTATCTTCCTTTTTTTTGTCAGAGCTTTGCTGCTCGTTTTGTTGATGTTCAGAATCTGCGGAATCTTGCTCATTAGTGGTATTGTTTTGCTGATCTGACTGTTTAGATTTATCGCCTTGTTTATCTTGGTCTTTGTTTTTGCTATTTTCAGACTCAGATTTTTGTTGATCTTGGTTTTGTTGCTGCTGTTTTTGTTTTTCTAATGCTTTTTCAACTTGTTCTTTATTATATTTAGCATCTTCATTTTTAGGGTCTTTTTTTAAAGCTTGTTCATAAGCTTTTATCGCTTTAGTTAGTTCACCAGTTTGTGCCAAGGCATTAGCTTTATTATATAAACCATTGGCAGTTTGATTGTTATTTAATGTCTCAATAACCTGTTTAAATTGCCTGGCTTTATACTGTGCTGCTGCTTTCCATTGTGGGTCATTGTATTGCTCGGCAGCTTGTTGAAAATTTTTTTGTTTAAAAGCCTGCTGGGCTTGCTGATTTTGAGTGGACCATAAATCTTGCCAGTCCAGCGCATAGCCTGGTTCGGGAAAAGGTAACAAGACAATGAAAGTTAAAGACAGTAAACCCTTTCTAAAGCTGAATGCGGCAAAAGGCAAAGCCAGTAATAATAGCCAGGGGCCTTTATCGCTCCACTGATCTAAAAACAAATTGTTATTTTCCTGAGTCTTTGTTGTAGGTGCTTCTACGGTTTCATTAAATTGTTTGAGCAACGCCTGTATATCGCTATTATCATTACTGATCCTGGAGTATAAGCCATTACCCTGGCTGGCAAGCTGAGCTAATTCATTACTATTGAGCTTAGGGATAACAATATTGCCTGAAGCATCTTTAACAAAGCCACCCTGAGAATCTTTTATTGGTGCGCCTTCCTTTGTACCTACACCTAATATTGACAAATGATATGCGCCAAGAGCTTGAACCGTATCCAGGGTATCATCCAAATTCACTTCGTCAGTGACTAATAAAATCGCCCCTTTTTGCAAACCAGCCTGTTTTAATAAGGCTATTGATTTTTTTATTGCTAATACAGTATTGTTGCCTTGGCTAGGCATAATGTCAGTAGTTACTGCCTTTACTAGATTAATAATAGTGGCATTATCTTCTGTTAAGGGAGTGACTGTAAAAACATCACCGGCATATACCAGAAAGGCTGTTTGACCATCCTTGCGTTGATTGAGAATATCAATGATTTTATAACGTGCTTTAATTAAGCGGCTGGGGCTGATATCTGTTGCATCCATAGAACGGGATAAGTCCAGCGCAATGACCACAGCAGCATCATTTCTAAAAACTGGGGAAGGCAGTCTCTCCCAAGTGGGGCCAGCTAAAGCAATAATAATCAGTAGGCTAGCAATGGAGCCAATGGTTAATGATTTGTAGCTATGGCTGGTATCACGATCCTGTAATACGAAGGGTAATAGTGCCGGATCACAGATAGATGACCAGTTACCACGGTTTAGTTTATTTTTTAATAAACCGAGAATAAGTAAAACGGCTGGAATAAAGGCTAATAAAAAATAAGGTCTGATAAAATGAAATTCAGCAAAGTTCATGTCTTTATCCTGTTCCAGTTTATCCGGCTGATACTGATAAAGCCTGCTAATAATAAGCTGATTGATAATGGCCAATGATAAAGTTCAGTTTTGGGTCGAAAATATTGCTTATCTTTTTCTACCGGCTCCAGTTCATCTAATAATTGATATATAGCTTCAAGCTCCTGAGTATTCCGGGCTCTGAAATAACGTCCTCCTGTTTTTTGGGCAATAGCTTTTAGTGTTTTTTCATCCAGATCTCGGGAAGGATTCACTCTACGTGAACCAAAAAAACTACGAATAATCATTTCATCGGCTCCCATGCCGATGGTATATATTTTCAAGTTATTTTCTGCGGCTAATTCTGCTGCTTTTAAAGGGTTTATAACGCCTGCGGTATTGGCTCCATCAGTTAATAATATTAATACCCGGCTATTCGATTGCTGTTTTCTTAAACGCTTGACAGCCAGAGCAATAGCATCACCAATGGCTGTATTTTCTCCGGCTAGAGTGATAAATGACTCATTTAGCAAGGTAATGACCGTGGTCCTGTCAAAAGTCAGAGGTGTTTGTAAATAAGCTTTGCTACCAAATAATATTAAGCCCAGGCGATCACCTACGCGTCGATCGATAAATCGGGATGCTATAAATTTGGTGGCGGTCAGGCGGTCAACCCAATTGTCTTCTATTTTAAAATCCTGTTCTTCCATGCTGCCGGATAAATCCACAGCCAGCATTAAATCTC
>CAZNGU010000261.1:0-4310 GCA_964572325.1 uncultured Methylomarinum sp. | reverse complement strand
AAATTTCGGTAAGCCATGTAGAAGCCGGTTTACGCACTCATAATATTTATTCGCCTTGGCCGGAAGAAGCCAACCGAAAATTGACTGGGGCTTTAACCGATTTACATTTTGCGCCTACCCGCACCGCACGGGATAATTTATTGCAGGAAAACGTCCCAGAAAAATCGATTATAATTACTGGCAATACCGTGATTGATGCTCTATGCCATGTACAAGAAGCCATAGAAAACAATACCGAATTAAGAAAGCAATTATCCAGTCGTTTCCCTTTTATCGACCCACAAAAAAGAATTATTCTAGTCACAGGTCATCGACGAGAGAGTTTTGGTGATGGCTTTGAAAATATTTGTCAGGCTTTAAAGGAATTAGCAAGCCGTGATGATGTACAAATTATTTACCCCGTGCATCTAAATCCACATGTACGCGAACCCGTCAACCGACTATTAAAAAATGTTGCCCATATTCACTTGATTGAACCACAAGACTATTTACCCTTTGTTTATTTAATGACAATTTCGCATATTATCCTCACAGATTCTGGAGGTGTTCAAGAAGAAGCGCCGTCATTAGCTAAACCGGTTCTGGTCATGCGCGACACTACAGAGCGCCCTGAAGCAGTGGAAGCGGGAACTGTACGGTTGGTTGGCGCAGACAAACATAAAATTATTAAAAATATCAATTTGCTATTAGACAATGACGAGGAATATAAAAAAATGAGTTTTGCCCATAACCCCTATGGCGATGGCAAGGCCAGTCAACGTATTGTAGAAGGAGTTGCAGCACATGAATAAACCTAGCTTTAATAAAGTGTCTGTCATTGGCTTAGGCTATATTGGTTTGCCTACAGCGGCCGTCATTGCATCTAGAGGTGTTGATGTGGTCGGTGTTGATGTTTCTCAACATGCTGTAGACACCATAAACCAGGGAAAAATACATATCGTTGAGCCAGATTTGGACATGCTGGTACAAAGTGCCGTTACTACCGGCAAATTAAGAGCAACGACTGAGCCTGAACCTGCCGATGTGTTTTTGATTGCTGTACCCACCCCCTTTTCAGATGGACACAAGCCAGATATTTCATATATTGAAACAGCTGTAAAAAAACTGGCTCCCGTTTTAGAAAAAGGTAATTTGCTTATTTTAGAGTCCACCTCACCGGTAGGAACCACGGAAAAAATATCTCAGTGGTTGAGCGAAATAAGGCCTGATTTAAGTTTTCCTCATCAAGCTAGAGAACAAGCTGACATTCAAGTGGCACATTGCCCTGAGCGAGTATTACCCGGCTATGTTATTCAGGAACTTGTTTCTAACGACCGAGTAATCGGTGGTTTAACACCGTATTGTGCTGAGAAAGCCAAGGCCTTATACCAATTATTTGTGAAAGGAGACTGTATTATTACTGATGCCAGCACCGCTGAAATGGCAAAATTAACGGAAAACTCATTTAGAGATGTCAATATTGCCTTTGCCAACGAATTATCCATGATATGTGAAAAATTGCATATTAATGTCTGGGAATTAATCAAACTGTCCAACCGACACCCACGGGTCAATATTCTTAACCCTGGCGCCGGTGTAGGCGGCCATTGTATTGCAGTTGACCCCTGGTTTATCGTTGATTCTGCTCCCAATGAAGCTCGCTTGATTCGCACTGCAAGAGAAGTCAATGACAGCAAACCTGAATTTGTCATTAATAAAATACGTAAGGTCGCTGAGGAGTTTAAACAAGCCAAAATAGCATTATTAGGATTGGCCTTTAAAGCAGACATAGATGACTTAAGAGAGAGCCCTGCAGTGGGTATTGCTGAAAAAGTCATCAATGAATCTTTAGGACATGTGCTAATTGTTGAGCCTCATATAAAAGAGTTGCCCGATAAACTGCAAGCAAATCATGTAAGACTTGTGAATTTAACAGAAGGTATTGCAGAAGCAAATATTATTGTGAGTTTGACCGACCATTCGGTATTTAAACAAGTTAAGCCATCACAATTACATGAAAAAATAATTATTGATGCACGTGGTATTTGGGAATAAAACAATATGATTGAAAAAAATATAAAAATCGCCATGATTGGTCTGGGCTATGTAGGCTTGCCTTTAGCAGTAGAATTTGGCAAAAAATATAGAACCGTTGGTTTTGATGTTAACAAGCAGCGCATTAAAGAACTGAGTTCTGGTCATGACTCCACTTTAGAAGTTTCCGAAAATGAGTTGTCTGAAGCAAAAAAACTAAGTTATAGCTGGGATATTGAAGAAATAAAGAAATGCAATATATATATAGTTACTGTTCCTACCCCCATTAATGACCATAAACAACCCGACTTAAGCCCCCTGGAAAAAGCCAGTGCCTTATTAGGTCAGGTGATCCAAAAAGAAGATATTGTTATTTATGAATCCACCGTTTATCCTGGCGCAACCGAGGAAGTCTGCGTGCCTATTCTGGAGCAGACCTCAGGTCTAGTTTTTAACCAGGATTTCTTCGTAGGCTACAGCCCAGAACGTATTAACCCCGGGGATAAAGAACATAGAGTCACTAATATTTTAAAAGTAACCTCTGGCTCTACAGAAGAAATAGCCGAAAAAGTTGATCAACTGTACAAAAGCATCATTACCGCAGGCACCCATAAAGCCAGTAGCATCAAAGTGGCTGAAGCCGCCAAAGTCATAGAGAATACCCAGCGTGATGTCAATATTGCATTGATCAATGAGCTGGCATTAATCTTTAACCGTTTAAATATTGATACCGAAGAAGTTTTAATTGCCGCTGGAACCAAATGGAATTTTCTGCCTTTCCGCCCCGGTTTAGTTGGCGGACATTGCATTGGAGTTGATCCATATTATTTAACTTATAAGGCACAGGCTATAGGCTATACCCCTGAAATCATTTTATCTGGAAGACGAATTAATGATGGTATGGGCGAGTATGTTGTGTCTCGCTTAATAAAACTGATGCTGAAAAAAAGAATTCATGTCCAGCAGTCAGATATTTTGATTATGGGTTTAACATTTAAAGAAAACTGTCCCGATATTCGTAATACCCGTGTGGTTGATATTGTTAAGGAGCTAAGCACTTATGGTGTTAACATCCATGTTTATGATCCTTGGGTAGACTCGGCACAAGTCGAAGCAGAATATGGCATAAAACCTATTGCAACATTGCCGGAAAATGCATTTGACGCCATTATTATGGCGGTTGCCCACGACCAATTTAAACAAATGACTATTCAGCAAATAAGAGCCTTAGGCAAGAAAGATTCTGTCATCTATGACCTTAAATATCTATTCCCTGCTGAATTAACTGACGAGCGTTTATAAATATGAAAATAATGGTAACCGGTACCGCCGGCTTTATAGGCAACCACCTGGCAATAAGATTATTGGAACGCGGCGATGAAGTCATAGGCGTTGATAATCTTAATGATTATTATGATGTTAATTTAAAGCTGGCACGTTTAGATAGAATTAAAGACCATACTTTATTTACCGATGTAAGAGCTGATATTGCAGATAGAGAGCGCATGGAGCAATTATTTAAAGAACATCAACCTCAGCGTGTGGTTAATCTGGCTGCGCAAGCAGGTGTACGTTACTCTATTGAAAATCCACGCGCCTATATTGATAGTAATATTGTCGGCTATCTTAATATTCTGGAAGGTTGCAGGCATCATCAGGTAGAACATTTGGTCTATGCCTCAAGTAGCTCTGTTTATGGTGCCAATGAAAACATGCCCTTCTCGGTGCATGATAATGTTGACCACCCCTTAAGCTTATATGCAGCATCAAAAAAAGCCAATGAATTAATGGCGCATACTTATAGTAATTTATACAATTTACCGACCACCGGTTTACGTTTTTTTACCGTCTATGGCCCTTGGGGGCGTCCCGACATGGCCTTGTTTTTGTTTACCAAAGCCATCAAAGAAGGTAAAAAAATCGATGTTTTTAATTATGGAAAACATCGTAGAGACTTTACTTATATTGATGATATTGTCGAGGGGGTTATCAGAACCCTGGATCATGTAGCAAAGCCAAACCCTGAATGGTCTGGCGAAAAACCTGATCCTGGTACGAGTAAAGCACCTTGGCGGGTTTATAATATTGGTAATCAAAGTCCAGTTGAATTAATGGACTATATTGAAACGCTGGAGAAATTTCTGGGAAAAACTGCAGAAAAAGAGTTATTACCCTTACAGCCCGGCGATGTCCCCGATACTTATGCCGATGTTGAAGCACTGGTTCAAGATGTTGGTTATAAACCAAATACTACAATAGAGCAAGGAATAGAGAAATTTGTTGCCTGGTATAATAGT
>CAZNGU010000260.1:0-4313 GCA_964572325.1 uncultured Methylomarinum sp. | reverse complement strand
AATAAAAGGTTTCCCGCAAAAAAAGGTGTCAAAAAGGTGTCACAAAAAGGTGAAAAAGGTGTCCGTGAAAAAGGTCAAAAAAGGTGTCAGCACAAAAAAGGTGTCAGGTCTTGCCTTTTGTCATCCTTATGATCCGGCTCACTCGTGAATAATGCAACTTATAATATTTACCTATTTCTTTCATGCTATATCCACCACTTTCATAACTTAACTTTATTCCTGCATTTCGTGTCGCCGTCTGTTTTTCGTACCATGACAATTCTTTCGGTTTCTCTCTACGTTGAGATGCTGGAATTTCACTCAGATCTTTTTCTTGATCTATTTTGTTCAATATTTGACTTACATAATCGTCACTACCTAAAAAAACTTGATTTTGCAAAGATGCCCAAGGCGATGGCTGATTTTTACCTTGAGCAACAAACTCTTGATATTTCTTTTGAGCTACTCCAAATTGCTGCGAAAATGTCGACAACAACCATTCTGTGGTTATCCAATGGTCTTTTGCTCTTATTCTGCCTGATGTTTGATGATAACTACTCCAAGGCCAGTCTTTCACTGATTTAACCATTCTCGCTCTAACTGGGTTTAACACGATATATCGAGCTAATTCTAACAAGTAACTTTCTTTTTGTACCAATATTGCTTTATAACGACCTTGAAATACGTGCCCTACATTCCCATGGTATCGATTTATTTTCTGGGTATAGACACCATTCAATTGCCTCATTCCTTTACTTAAATTCCCATCGGGAGTTTCAATTAACAGATGATAATGATTATCCATAAGACAATAAGCATGAACTAACCAGTTATAGTCTTTTGTTATTTGCTTTAACAAAAATAAAAAACACTCTCTATCAGTATCATCTAGATAGATATCTTCTTTACGGTTACCTCTTGATGTAACGTGATACAGCGCCCCTGCAAATTCTATTCTTATCGGCCTAGCCATGAAGCTATCATATTCTAAAATTAGGCAAAAAGCAAGACCTGACACATTTTTCGTGACACATTTTTCGTGACACATTTTTCGAGACCTGACACATTTTTCGCATTCTCCATTTTTCGATACATTTTTCTCATTTTTCTGCATTTTTCCATTTTTCGACAAGAACTTATGGAATGATTAATATCTGCCGCTTTTTTTAAAACCAGAATGGGATTAACAGCTAGATTTGTGGGCTTTTGGTTTGAGCGAGAATCGCTGTAAAAAGTAGGCTGTATTCGTGGCCGAGCGGAGTATATGTTAGTATGTGGCATGATTATTCAACTTTACTTTTTATTCGAGCTTGTCCAAACAAGATCAGCTTATGTTTTGTTTCTATAAATTTTCGTTTAAAAGCGTTTATATAAGTTTTTTATTGGTTTTTTTGACTCTGATAAGTAGTGCAGAATCTGCAGAAACAGCTGACTATAAAAGCTGGGTCGCAGAAATGAAGAACAGCAGAAAAGGCCCCTTCAAAAGCGTACTCTGGTTTTGTGAGGACGGTAGTGTGTTGCCAGCAAAACCCTATGCATGTAAAGAACATGGCGGTGGTCATCAACATGGCGAACCCAGTAAAAAAACACAAATATTACAAAACAAGGGCTATCATATTGCTAACTTTCTGGTGGATTTTGATGCTCAAAAATCTATAAGAACCCGGCAATTTATCGATTGGTATAATCAGGTTTTAATAGAGAAATTTTTGATCCGAACAGATAATGGCTGGATTCTGAAACAGGCGCAGTTTTACCGGGGAGCTTATCAGGAAGAAGAAGAAAGAGATGGTGCCAGAACACTGCTTATGGCGCTTGTGGCAAATCCTGAATGGATTAACTATAGATTCCAGGCTTTACGGATAGGTGCGCAACTACTACCACATGGGCAAGACAGTGCCTCGATTCAAAAAGTGAGACAACTGTCTATAGCTCTGTCTGAAAAAGATAAAGCATTTAAAAAACTGCGCATTAAGATTCATGTCTCTCCCAGTGCGGAAAATGCGCAAGGGGTTCGGCAATATGCAGAGACAAGTAAGAATCAAAAACTTAAGGCTGACTATTTGGCTCTGGCAAAAGAAATAGACAAGGTGTTTCAGCTACCGCCTTTACCTGAATTATTGGAAAAAACCGCCAGAAGATTTTCCGGCGCACCCTGGCTGCAAAAACTACTACGCGATGCAAAAAATGATTATAAGTCTAATAATACGGCCAATAATCATTTTGCAGTTAGTGCGCAATTATTGGCCAAACTGCGGGATGCACTACCTAAAATTCATCAGTACAGAGCACGATTGCGGATACTGGATTTAAGTCTTGCTGTTGAAAAGGTACATTTCAAGGCTAGTACTCAACTTCGCTCAGAAATTAGCAATACAAGTCGCGAACAGCGTATAGACTGGTTACAGGATGCGGTGTTAGCAGTCTATGGCACCGGGCATATAAACCAACGAAGTTTGCAGGCTTTACAGCTTTCATTAAACCGTTTGCTCACTCCGCAGGTTTCATTAAACAGCTATTTTGATGAATTAAAGTATCTTGCTCGAACACCTGGCTGGGTTACTCAGAGTTTAAGATTCCAATTTTATCGCTCGGTAGCAAAACTGGCTGAAATTGAACCTTTGACAAGACTATTTATACAAGATGTGTTGCGAGGAAGTCCAATGTTGTTTTTTTCTCAAACCTTGGGCGGCCTGATTCGAGACAGTCATCAGCTGGCCGGAGTGACGCATCAATTATTTGAGCAAAAAATTGGCGCCAGTCTTCATGCTCTCAACCCTGGTTTGGCACGAGGTCGTCTTTATACGAATGTAAACAGTGATGATTTTTCTGTATTTGACCCGGAGGGTATTTATTTATTACCTGAAACCGTTGCCGAATTACCACCTGTAGCAGGTATTATTACAGCGGGGGCTGGAAACTCTCTTTCCCATGTGCAGTTATTGGCAAGAAATTTAGGTATTCCCAATGTAAGCATTGATGAAAATAGCCTGGATCAATTAAAGTCTCATGATGGTGAAATAATTGTTATGGCCGTTAGTGCAAAAGGACTGGTTGAAGTCCATAAAGATTCTGAGCAATGGCGACAGTTTTTTAAGGCAAATAAACAGACAAATATAGTTATTCACCCAGATTTAAAGAAGCTTGATTTATCGATTCAGGAAATTAGGAATATCACTTTGCTCAGAGCTAGTGATTCCGGTCGTATAGTTGGCCCAAAGGCCGCTAAATTGGCAGAATTGAAATATCATTATCCGGATAAAGTGGCCAAAGCGATTGCTATTCCATTTGGTGTATTTAATCAAATGGTGCTTCAGCAACCATACAAAAAGACCGAGCAAACATTATGGCAATGGATGGAACAACAATATTTGCTGATGGATTATTTTTTGCTGGATAAGAGTCAACGAAAACTGGCCATGGAATCTTTACGAGCAACATTGTATAAAACCGTGCTTAATACTAAATTAGGACATGATTTTCGGCAACAACTCTATGACAGTATGGTTAAAACATTTGGTGGTAGCAGGATAGGGGTGTTTATACGTTCTGATACCAATGTTGAAGACTTGCCGGGATTTACCGGTGCGGGCCTGAATTTAACTTTGTTTAATGTGGTAGGATTTGAAAAGATATTACAAGGGATTAAAAAAGTATGGGCTTCGCCGTTTACACCGCGTGCTTTTGCCTGGCGCCAAATGGTAATGGAATCGCCGCAACATGTTTATCCAGCCCTATTAATTATGCAGACGGTAGCTAATGATAAATCGGGCGTCATGATAACTCAGGATATTAACAGCGATGATAAAGGCATTTTATCGATTGCAGTAAATGAAGGTGTTGGCGGTGCGGTGGATGGGCAATCGGCTGAGTCTTTGCGAATAGACACCTGGACTGGAGAAATTCGATTATTGGCAACGGCAACAGCTGATTTACGAAAAGTGCCACGTTCTGGAGGGGGGATTGTAAAATTGCCAGTCAGTCATTCAGATCGTGTCTTAGAAGATAGTGAAATTAAACAATTAATGCAATTTGCCAAAGCATTGCCAGAGACTTTTCCTATGATTAAAAATGATCAAGGTAAAGTTGTTTCGGCTGATGTAGAATTCGGGTTTTATAAGGGGCAATTGCAGCTATTTCAATTACGCCCTTTTCTACAGAATAGTAGCGCACAAAGCAATAGCTATTTAATTAATATGGATAAGGCGCTAAAAAATACATTAAATCAATCGATTGATATGCAAGAGATACCTTGATATATGCCTTTTTCATAGTAAATGACAGCCTCCTAGTGCATCACATATTTTGGAGAGATTAAAAAAGTGATTAGGATT
>CAZNGU010000259.1:0-4319 GCA_964572325.1 uncultured Methylomarinum sp. | reverse complement strand
TGGCACATGCTTTATCACCAGATCATTAGCATCGGTTCCTCCCGCCTGCATTGTCGCGTACATTGACGCTCCATTCATGCAACATCCTCATGGCTATTATACTGAATCATTCTTTCAACAAAGAATTCAAGATACCCTCCGGCTTGCATTTTAATGGGCCAGCTATTGATTTTAAGTGCCAGATTACCAAAAGCAATAGCTGCTTTACTTTGAGGAAAAGCAGTAATGACTGGTGTTTGTTTTTGCACTGCCTTGCGCAAAGATTCATCAAATGGAATTGCGCCCGTGTAATTTAAGGTCACATCAAGATATCGGTCAGTCACTTTGGTAAGTTTAGTATATAACTGCTGACCTTGCTTCTCAGTTTGCACCATATTAGAAATAATATGAAAATGATTCAAACCATAATCGCGGTTTAATAGCTTAATATAAGCATAAGCATCGGTTAAGGACGTCGGTTCATCACAGATAACAACTATAATATCCTGGCATGCTCTGGCAAAATTAATCACACTTGAGCTAATGCCTGCCGCTGTATCGACTATCAAGTCATCAAGATTATAATCTAGCTCACTAAACGCTCTAATAACACCTGCTTGTTCTATACTGGAAAGTTCTGTCATATGCTGAATACCTGAAGAAGCTGGAATAATTTGCAGGCCATGTGGCCCTGTTAACATAATATCCTGTAGAGTTTTTTCACCATGCAATACATGGGAAAGATTATATTGTGGCGACAAACCGAGTAAAATATCGACATTTGCCAGCCCCATGTCGGCATCAAGTAAGGCAACGCGTCTCCCTAGTTGAGACAAGGCAACACCCAAATTTACCGATATGTTGGTTTTTCCAACACCTCCTTTACCACTGGTAATTGCAAAGACTCGAACAGGTTTTGGTTTTATTTGTCTCATTTTTCTTATTCCAGATGCTTGATCAAATGATTTATGCATAGCCTTCAGCCGGCCATTCATCTTGACTTAACTCTGCATTATAGTTGCTTTCCTCATTAAGTTCAGTAACACACTGTTCAATCATAGTATAAGCATCTGGGATACTAATATCTTCAGGGACTTGCTGACCCTGAGTTACAAAAGAAAGCGGTATTTGGTTTTCTATAATTGCCGATAAACTAGATCCTTTGACTACTGTTTCATCAAGTTTAGTTAAAATACTGAATTCTGGTTGAAAAATTTTAAAGGCATGAATGATTTCTGTTATTGCTTTATATTGTGTAGTCGCTGATATTACCAAATAGGTTTTTATAGGCAAATTGTTTTGCTTTAATGTTTTAATCTGTTCCGTGAGCCGCATGTCACGTTGGCTCATGCCCGCTGTGTCTATCAATATCAATGATTTATCTTTGAAACTACTAATATGCATTTGTAGTTCTTCTGCATTGTTTGCTACGCGTACCGGTACATCCAGTAAGCGACCATAGGTTAATAATTGCTCATGAGCTCCAATTCGGTAATTATCTGTGGTAATCATGGCAACTTGCTGAGCACCATGCTTTAAAACGTATTCTGCTGCCAGTTTTGCAATAGTGGTGGTTTTTCCTACGCCTGTAGGCCCGACTAAAGCAACAATGCCACCGTGTTCCAATAAATTATCATTGGCAATGGGCAATACTTTAGTCAGTATTTCTTTGGCTTTGTTAAAGACAGTATCGGCATCTTCGTGGATATCCAGGCTATTAGCAATTTTAAGGTTTAATTTTTTTGAGAATCCCATTTCTGCAAGTCGATGCAGTAAGTCTATTCGTATCGGGTTGCCTGGCATCCCCTGATTCAAGGAAATCTCAGACAGTCGAGTATCAAGTGCTGATTTTATGGATTTTATTTCTTTACGCATTTCCTGCATAAAAGCATCGTTTAGCGTTATTTGCCTGTTGATATTTGCCTGATTTTTAATAGCGTTCTGTTTTTCAATGGTGTTTTCTGCTGACAATCCTGTTGTTTCGTTTTTTGGCGCTAGTTTATTCTTTTTGCTTGCTAAATGAATTTTTTCAGCATATCCGACATATTGGTCTATAGGACGATGAGTACGATGCATAGATTGTTTTGGCATACTTGCTTCAGCATCTTTTTTTCGGGGACTACGAATCAAATGGATTTTATTTTTTTCTGCTTCAAAATCAGCGAGCTCTATTTTTTTATTAGTTGCTGTTGGTTTAAGCGGAGTATTCAATTGCTTGTGAAAGACTTTTTCATCAAAATCTTTTGCTGCAATAATTTCTACCCCTTCATCAACAGAGCGGTTCGACATAATAACGGCATCAGCGCCCAACTCTTCTTTAACCATGCGCATGGTTAATCTTATATCTTTTGCCACAAAACGTTTTATTTTCATCGAGATCTGTATCCTTTGTATTTATTATGCATTGGCACCTTGTCCCACGGTTGAAACTACCTTAATCTGCCGATCTTCAGGTATTTCAGTATAGGCCAGTACATGTAAGCCAGAAATAGAATGGCGGACAAATCGAGCTAACCAGGGACGAACAAAAGAAGAAACCAGAAGAACAGGAACTTGCCCTTCCATTTCCATTTTTTGAGCACTTTCCTCTAATGAGTTGTGCATTTGTTCGGCCAGTCCCGGTTCAATTCCTGCCCCATTTTCCCCCGCCGTTTGTAATGATTTAAGCAACAATTGTTCCAACTCTGGTTCTAAAGTAATAACAGGCAATTCATTTTCTACACCATTGATTTCATGGATGATTGATCGTCCTAATGCGGCCCGAACTGCAGAGGTCAAGATGTCGGGATCTTGACTCTTGGCACCATAATCTGCCAAAGTGCCAGCTATTGTGCGGATATCTCGAATGGACACATTTTCTCTTAATAAATTTTGTAATACTTTGACAATAACACCTAAAGCTAATGTTTTGGGGCTAAGGTCTTCTACCAGTTTGGGCGCGGATTTAGCCAGGTTATCTAAAATATGCTGGGTTTCTTCATAGCCAAATAAGTCATGGGCATTGCTTTGTAAAATATGACTGAGATGGGTTGCTATCACAGTCCCAGGATCAACTACTGTATAACCCAGAGTCTGCGCCTGATCTTTCTGATTTGGATCAATCCAGATGGCATCCAGGCCAAATGCAGGATCCTGGGTTGCCTCGCCCTGAATGCTGCCAAATACCTGCCCGGGGTTAATGGCCATTTCCAGGTTTGGTCTGATTTCTGCCTCGCCTACGGTTACACCTCTTAAAGAGATGCGATAACTGGTTGGGGATAAGTCCAGGTTATCCCTAATATGCACTGAAGGAATTAAAAACCCCAATTCTTGCGATAATTTTTTTCTTACGCCTTTAATGCGAGTCATTAATTGTCCGCCCTGATTTTTATCCACTAATGGGATCAAGCGGTAACCCACTTCTAAGCCAATGGCATCGATCGGCATGACGTCATCCCAGCCCAGTTCCTTGATTTCTGCAGAGGCATGTTGTGGTGCCTGAGCCGCATCTTGTAGTATTTCCTCCTGTTCTTTTGTCTGACGTTGATGGATTAAATAGGCACTGCCTAATAAAGTTAAAGCTAATAAAATAAAAACCAAATTAGGCATGCCAGGAATAATTCCAAGTAAGCCCATAATTGTAGCTGTGATCACCAAGGCTTTGGGGTCGTTAAACAACTGGGCACCCACTTGCTGCCCCACATTTTCTTCACTGCCACGTACGCGTGTCACTACAATAGCGGATGCAGTTGATAACAATAAGGAGGGGATTTGAGCGACTAGCCCGTCACCTATAGTTAATAAAACATAGACTTGTCCCGCATCGGCAAAGCTCATATTATGTTGGCCAACACCAATGGCCAGACCACCAATAATATTGACAAAAAGAATAATTATACCGGCGATAGCATCGCCTCTGACAAATTTACTGGCACCATCCATTGAGCCATAAAAATCTGCTTCTGCAGCTATTTCAGCGCGCCGTGCTCTGGCCTCATCCTGATCTATCAATCCAGAGTTTAAATCAGCATCAATTGCCATTTGTTTACCTGGCATAGCATCCAGGGTAAATCTTGCCCCCACTTCTGCAACACGCCCTGCACCTTTGGTTACCACCACAAAATTAATAATGACTAAAATAGCAAAAACAACGATACCTACCGCAAAATTACCACCAATGACAAAAGAGCCAAATGCTTCGATTACCTTGCCTGCAGCATCGCCACCATTATGACCTTCCAGTAGAACAATACGGGTGGATGCTACATTCAAAGCCAGTCTTAATAAAGTAGCGATTAAAATAACAGAAGGAAAAACAGCAAATTCAAGGGGTTTAAGGCTATAGACCACCACCAGTAAAA
>CAZNGU010000258.1:0-4333 GCA_964572325.1 uncultured Methylomarinum sp. | reverse complement strand
TAATTATAAGCAGGAGTACTTTTTTTATGGCAATTAGCACAAATCTGGATTCGGCGTCGAAGACATTAACACTTAAAATTACCGGGCGTTTTGATTTTGGGGTTCATCAAGACTTTCGTCGCGCGACGGATGAGGCTGGTGCGGATATAAACTCTATTATTGTTGATATGAGTGGAGTTGATTATCTTGATAGTTCGGCATTGGGCATGTTGCTGGTATTACGCGACAAAGTAGGCGAAAAACAAAGTGCTGTGCAAATCAAAGGCGCTAAACCCGAGGTGAAAAAGATTTTGGAAATTGCTAATTTTGATAAATTGTTTACTTTGGTTTAAGCAGCTGTTTTAAGGTTTATTGAGAGGGTGTGGCTTGAAAATAATGTAGGATGTGCTGACGTTAGGAAGCGCATCAATGGTGTTGGTAAGATGCGCTTCGTTCCTCAGCACATCCTACGCAAATTGTCGCCACTTACATATAAGCTTTTTTACAGCAAACATTATATTGAAGTCACACCCCCTTTGCAAATACGGTTAAAATTGAAGTAATCTATAACCATGTAGGGTATGAAGACAATGAAGAATAGATCAAAGACAGCAATTGCTCTTATTCAAGGACTTCATGTGCTTCATGGTAAAAGGGCAATATTTTTTTACATCGCTTTTAATCACAGCTATCGTTTGCTTTTTTATTAAAATATTTAGCATAATGAGAACAGAGAACAAATCTACGCCAGAAACACTGATTGCAGGTGTTATCCACTTGCTTAGTTTGCCAGAAGTTTATACCCGGCTAGAGGAAACTTTAAAACAACCAAACCATACGCGTGAAGATATTACAAATGTAATAAAAATAGATCCCGCTTTATGTGCTCGGGTGTTAAGAATTGTGAATAGTTCGTATTATGCATTTCCTAAGCCGGTTGAGAGTATTGCGATAGCAGTCAATCTTATCGGTGAATATGAACTGCGCAATATTGTATTAGTGACTTCAGTGGTCAATTCCATCTCATCTTTGGCAACTGAAGTGTTTGATTTACAATTGTTTTGGCAGCATTCAATTCGCACAGGCATTACCGCTAAATTGCTAGCTAAACAACAGCCTGAGGCCGAGCCTGAAACGTTATTTTTATGCGGTTTACTGCATGATCTTGGGCAATTAATTATTTATTACAAGGAGCCTGAGTTGTGTAATACAGTATTAGAGCAGATAAATATACAGAATAGAGAAAGATATCAGGTCGAACAGTATTTATTAGGTTTTGACCATGCTTTGATAGGCTCACTGCTAATGGAGCAGTGGGGATTGCCAACTATTTTAACAAAGGTTATCCTGTATCATCACCAAAATAATCAAACTAACCCCTACCCAATTGAAACTAAATTGGTTAGCCTGGCTGACAAATGGGTGAGGTTTCTTGAGTTGAATGCTAATGAAAGCGATTTTGATGATATTCCATTACCTATAATTAAAGATATGGAAGATTTACAAATACAAAAGGATGCCTTTTTATCATTATTGCCAACGATAATAGAACAAAGCCAAGCCATAGAAGCGATAATTTGTGAAAATTAATAGTATTTAAGTTATTTTAAGCTGCTATATGTTAAAACTTATATTCTTAATCCATTACCTTATCAAGAAATAGTATGTCTAAAGCCAATATTAGGGAAGTGCAGTATCAAATATTATTGGTTGAAGATGACTTTGCGCATGCAGAGCTTATTTCTCGTTCATTTGAAATATACGGCTGTTATCAGTTAACAATTGTACATACTTTAAATGAAGCAAAAAAAGTTCTAAAAAACAGCCCTCCTGATCTTATTATTACAGATATCAATTTACCGGATGGAAAAGGTACTGAACTGTTAAAACATATGGATAATGGCTTTGGATGTCCTGTAATAGTGATGACCAGCTTTGGAGATGAAGCTGTTGCTGTCAATGCATTAAAGAGCGGAGCTTCAGATTATATTGTAAAAACAGACCAGTCTTTAACCGAATTGCCCTCCGTTTCTAATCGTATATTACGTGAATGGCGACTCATTCTGGATAAAAAAGTAGCACTAGACCAGAAAAATCGATTAATTGCTATATTGGAAGCATCACCGGATTTGATTTGTATTGCTGATGCAGATGGTTTTCTAACGTATCTTAATGAAGCCGGATATGCCCTGCTAGAGTTAAGCAAGGAGGATAATCTTGGCAAGATCCGTTTAGCTGATTTTCACGCACCTGAAGATGCTAAATTGATTATGTCTGAAGGTATACCTTATGCAATTGAGCACAAGGTGTGGTCAAATGAAACCACTTTTATTTCTAAATCGAATAAAAAAATACTGACTTCTCAAGTTTTAATTAGTCATAAAGCTGATGATGGCGGAATAGAGTTTTTTTCTACCGTAGCTAGAGATATTCGCTATATTCGTTCGGCAGAAGAAAAAATAGAGTACCTTGCATATTACGATACATTAACAGACTTACCCAACAGAAATGGGTTGTTAAGGCAGATGGATATTGAAATCAGCAGAGTGCACAGACAAAAAAGCAGAAGTGCTTTGTTATTTATTGATCTAGATAACTTTAAAAATGTCAATGATTCTCTGGGTCACCCGACCGGTGATTTAGTTCTGAAGGAAATGGCACATAGGTTAAGGGCATTAGTGCGTAGTGAAGATACTGTTGCACGGTTAGGGGGGGATGAATTTATCGTAATTCTTTCTGACTTAAGCAATGATTCATTAGCAGCTCTGGCTCAGGCCAGAGATGTATCAAAAAAGCTAAATCAACATATCGCAGCGGATATAAAGATTAATAAAATGATCTTTAATCTAACTGCAAGTATTGGCCTGACTTTGTTTTCAACAGAATCAGATGATGCTCATGAATTGCTGCGTTTTGCTGATACTGCGATGTATGAAGCTAAAAAAGCAGGAAAAGATCAGTTTGAAGTATTCCATAAGGATATGGGAGACATTGTTCATAGGCAGCTTGATCTTGAGCAAAAGATGAGAAAAGCATGCGCTAATAAGGAGTTTATACTTTATTATCAGCCAAAGATAGATGCTATCAGTGGTCTTTTTCATGGGGCAGAAGCATTATTGCGCTGGAATGATCCCGAAAATGGGATAATGGCTCCAGGTTCTTTTCTTGATATTCTGGAAGCATCCGGTTTAATCAAAGAGGTGGGTGAATGGGTGCTGGATGAGGGGATTAAACAATTGGCTGTGTGGATTGCTGAAGGTATTTGGGATACTCAGCATCGGCTCAGTATTAATATCAGCACACGACAGTTTCATAATAAAAATTTTTCAAGCGTTTTAATTCAGCTTTTAGACAAAATCAGTGTCCCGCCCCAGTGTATTGATATTGAAATTACTGAACACAGTGTGATTGATGATGTTAAAAAGGCCGTCGCAATCATGAATGAATTGATCGCTGTAGGGATCTCTTTTTCACTGGATGATTTTGGTACTGGCTATTCTTCTTTAGCCTATTTAAAGACCTTGCCAGTTGCCACAGTTAAAATTGATCGGTCTTTTATTAGTGATATCACTGAAAATAAAAGTGACGAAGCCTTGGTGACCTCTATTATTGCAATTGCAAAAAACCTCCATTTATCAGTTGTTGCAGAAGGGGTTGAAACTCAGGAACAAATGCTTATGCTTAAACAGCATCAATGTGAATATTTACAAGGGTATTACTTTAGCAAACCAGTATCAGCAAATGATTTTTCTGCATTACTACTGCATAAAACCATTTTATAAGTTATTTTGTGCCCATTCCTTAGTTTATTTATTGTGAGTAATTGTCAGGTTTCACTACCTTCTACCATGATTTTTTAAAAGGTTAGCCCGAAACATATCCGGTGATTTTCTAAAAACCTCAGGGTTTATTCTATTCATAAAACATTCTCGTAGAACGGGGAGTCGCTATTTTTGGTTACGAAAGCTTGTTTTGGGCATTCCAGCCCAAGCAAACGGCAAAAACTTAACGCGACCGCTTATGCCTTTGGCGCCCCAGTCGTTTTGCTTACGTATCACTTCGCCACATCAGCGTAAACGCGGTGCTGGCTACGTAGCACTTTCTTAAATGACTGGACGGCGTTTCGGGAAACCTTTTATTTTGTCTCCACCGTTAGCGCACTGATTCCGGCAAAACAATGGAGCTACGCCTACTGGGGGCTTCTAGCCCCGGTATTCGTTCTCCATCGCTGGCTGCGATAGTTTTTGTTCTATCAATAGCTGTGATTTTTTTATTTTTTTGAATTTTACTGGCTAAAAATAATGGAATAGAAAGAAAGTCATCTTGCTCCACCTAAGGAACGTGCACAAAATAA
>CAZNGU010000257.1:0-4335 GCA_964572325.1 uncultured Methylomarinum sp. | reverse complement strand
GGTTTTAGGTGTTTTTAGGTAAAGGCTGAAAGCCTCCGAAAAACGACCGTTTAAAAGAGAAAGGGCTTGAAGCCTTACATGGAGTTCTTTTTTCACCTGCGTTGGGAATAGCATTATCCACAGGGTAACGCCCAGCCTCAGTATAAGTGGAGCAGCATGTATCTTTATGTAATTAAAGTAAATTATCACTTTTTACTTGACAGATAACAGGAAAATAGGCTTATACTGGTAAAGTAGGATTTAATCCTACCGACATATAAGGTAGGCAACAAAGAGGATAAATAATGGCACATCCAGACAAAGCAGAAAAAATCAGTATTACGCTACCACCTGACATGCTTAACGCTATTAAGGAAAAGGTTCAGACAGGCACCTATGGATCTACGAGTGAAGTAATTCGTGAGGCAATGCGATTATGGCAAAGGAAAGAAGAAGAATATCAAGCACGACTTGCTTTAATTAGTGAACGCTTAGAACATTCAGCCAATAGCGGGCAAGCTTTGCCACTGGATGAAGCCTTTGAACAAATCGGCAAATTACATCAACAACACATGAATACGGAAAACAATGAAGCATTATGAAGTCTATCTCATGCCCGATGCCATAACCGATCTAGCAGGTATTTATGAATATATTGCGGATAAAAGCGGTTTGCCAGAGGTAGCATGGGCGTACACTCAAAAGTTACGTGACAAATGTCTTGGACTAGGTCTCGCACCCATCCGAGGACAAAAACGTGATGATCTACGCCAGAATCTTAGAGTTGTTCCAATAGACAAGAATGCTATCGCTGCCTTCGAGGTAAACGAGGAAGAAGCAACCGTAACCATTCTGAATATTTTTTATGGTGGCAGGGATTATGACACCATTATAAACACAAAAGAATAGGTTTAATACTATGGCAGATACTATAAATAATGAGGATAAAATTACAAAAAGCTGAATATTGGGACAGAAGACAGAAAAACGGTAATATTTAACATTTATTTATATGCTAAAATGTTAGTGTGAATGTGGCATGATCTCAAGGTTATCAATACCTACAGCTATGTTCGGGTTATAATAGTTCATTTTCCGAAGCTTCTTACGTAAAGGTGTTAACGCAACTTTTTATTCCATTAGGTATCAATATCAACATACTAACTATATTTGTTGGATTTCTTTACACGCACCTCACATGAAATTATTTAATCAGTTGATATTAAATGTTTTTATTTTTTGGTGTGAATAATGCGTAATAAAATTAAGCTCATAACTCTATTGATATTGGACGATATTACCCCATATACAAATAGACTAATTACAGATGTTTAATTGCAGTAGAAAAATCATTGTGAATCAACATACACAAAATAGCCATTCAAATAGAATATGCCTTCCTAGTATGGAAGAATTATTATTCAAGTTCTCCAAAATAATCCATCCTTTTGCCAGTGACAAAAAAATGACATCAACGGAAAAATACGAAGAATATATAAGGAAATGCAGCAGAAAGAAACTGTCAGATATAATAGAACACTATTCTTTGGCACATGGGCGTTTAATAGTTAAACACTTAATTGAGTTCGCTACAAAACATAAATTGCCTATCTGCATGATCAGTGGTTTGTATGAAGAATTTTGGAGCCCATTGACAGATTCTTTAAGCACTTATTTTCATGTAAATACAAAAGCTTCATTGGATATAATTATTGTAAATCCTTATAAAACAGACCTAAACAATAATTCAGTTTACAATTTTTTGTACAGTACTGATTTATCATCCAAAGTGAAAATATATGAAGGAATTGATAAAAGAATTATCACTAGTCAACCACATTTTTTCTTAGTTGGCGAAGAAGCATACCGTAAAGAACGTAGTCAGAACCGAGCAGTAACAACCGCATCATTCAATGACCCCAGTAACGGAAAAAGACTATTGGAAACTTTCAACTTTATATCTGATGATATCAAAAATCATCCACTTGTAACACAAAAAACAACTCAACCATTGCTAGCTCCAGCCAGCAATCAAGTCAATTGATCTGAGAATATAAAGGAAAAACAATCAGCCCAAACTTGCTGTTAAATCGGCATCAGATTTTCATTGCATAGCTAGTACTTCCTACATTATAACCCGATATGAGTTGCTATAATACGCAAAATCTCGGGTTTCCCCTTGATACCCCATTCAACAAACAATCCCAATAATTGCTTACGCATCGACGATTTATTGACGCTTGATAGTTTGTTTATTATCGGGCATGCTTGTCGTCGACAGGCTGTTTTTTAGCTCAGTTATCTAATAATGCTAAATTATTGTACTTGATAAAAAAGTCTATCACTGTTTTCTTTTATTGATACGCCAACTTATTAGCGTAAGGGGAAGGTTACGCCCTATGGATTTAGCTACAGTAATAACCGGATTTGTAGTCGTTACAACTGCTATATTTGGCTTCTCACAATATTTTTATAGTAGAATCTCTGATAAAAACACTAAACTGTTGGATAAGATAGATGACGCCTCAAAAATACTGCCATACTTACCAGATAAAGATGTTTCAAGTAAAATAACTACTCAATTTTACCAATATCATCCTAATGATATTGAAGATGAAAAAACAAAATTAGATGATCTAAGGCTTTATATTGCTGAAGATTGGAAGAAGAAAACACTTATCTATATTATATACAGCATAACTTTCTTTTACGTTATTTATTTGGTATTTTATGGTTTAGTGTTATTTCTAAATTCAGAAACCTATTTCAACACTGTTAATAATGCTATTAATACTACCCTCGGAGGTATGTCAATAATATTAAATATTATAATAATAACTATACTTTCCTTAGTAAAAAGTATAAATAAACGCCAAAGAGAAAATAAGAAAGAGATTGAGCGTGTTCTCATTCGATTAAAAGAACTTGTCAGTCATTGGAATATTATTAAAAAGAATGATCAAGAATCAATAGAAGGGAGAGAGACTATAGACATGCAAAAAATACTATCAGATCCATATAATAATATACCTAATCATTTACTAGATAAAATAAAGGAAATAATATCAAATTATTTCAACCAATTATCAAAAAAAGAATAAATAATTACCCCCTCTGATAACCTCCTCTTAAAACAGGCATAAAAACACCTTTTTCTGCATCACGAAGCATATTCTTTATATCCTCATTATCAGCCAAATCAATAGCCGTTTGCCCTTTTCTATTTTCTACCTTTATGTCTATCTCTGGCAGTGACAACAACAAACGAACACTATCTGTATACCCTAATCTAGAACAAAGCATAAGAAGGGTGTCATTACCCATTTCGGCACCCTCCCTTATATGTTCAAGTGGCACCTTATTTTTTATATGTTCAAGTATTTTTGTATACGATTCTTTATCTTTCTTGCGTACTTCCACCTCTGAAGCCCAATTATCTTTAGGTTTATCATCCACAAGCATTCTTTCTTTTTATAATTATTATTAGTTTTTAACTAAACACCATATATGAAAATGGTTAATAAACAATCGTTATTGTTCTCTATATTGCTTAATAATTGATTATTACAACCTTACCTTCATGCTTTTTAACCCCACCTCAATCTATGTTTGGTAAATCATACCTGTGTATATTTATTAATTGAGGGTGGGGAAATAATGGTTAGTCAGAAAAATAAGAACAACCAAGCTTGGCTAAAAATGCCGAGTAGATTTGAATCAGTAGTTATTATGTTTGTGCTGATTGCCTCTGTCTGGACAACCTATCAGTTTGAAATGGCGCTTAGAGAGAAAAAGCAGATTGTCGTCGAGCAAGAATTATTCATTGATAAATTGAATCAATCGGGTGTAGCCCTTGCCAAATGGCGGGAGCATTTAATCGAGAGGGAGTATATTGTTGAGTTGAGAGAACAGAAATTAGACGATAACAAAATAGTGTTTCATTATGAAATATTTCATGGAATGATGACAATCTAGTGTTGCATTAATCAAGGATCATTTCAATTATAGCCCCCTCATCGATTTTCAGCGACATAGCTTGTGTTGTTGATTTCCACGGTGGTAATGTCACCGCTGTGCTCTAGGTCACGGGCAAAGGCGTAATAGTTGAAGTAATAGCGCAGCGTTTCAGGTAACTCATTGAGCAAGCCGGTGTTTTCGATATAATCCTTAGCATATTCTCTAACCGTGCCTTCAAATAGCATCACATCATCGATACGGTTTTGGGTTATGTCTGCCATGTAAAAACCTAGATCATTGGCGAGGTAGATTACCCGAATAGCGTCATGTTCTTCCATGGGTTCAAACTCATCAAACCATTGCTCAAGATTGGCTTGATTGACTCCTAAAGCAAGAAAT
>CAZNGU010000256.1:0-4343 GCA_964572325.1 uncultured Methylomarinum sp. | reverse complement strand
GCCCTACACAATCATCCATCCAGGCACCGCCACGTTTTTTGGAACGGGCATATAAATCAAGATAAAACTGACCTCGTAACTGCTCATTTTCATCATGTATCTGAAAAAACCGGACATCAGGATGCCAGCTATCAAATTCAGTAAGCTCAGTTATTTCCAGACCGTAAAGTTTTTTTACGACAGAAAATAGTCCCGGAATCACATGAGTTTCCGGAAAATAAGCTTTGACTTGTTCTTGTGATAACTGGTAAAAATGCTGCCGCATTTTTTCGGAAAAATAACCAATATCCCAGGCTTGAAGGGTATTAATACCGTATTGTTCTTTGGCAAACTGTCTAAGCTCTGCAAGATCGTTACGGGCATGTCGCCAGGATTTATCTGCCAGATTTTCCAGAAAACTGGTAACGTCTTCCGGTTTATTTGCCATTTTGGTACTAAGAGATAATTCAGCATAATTATTAAAGCCCAGTAACTGTGCTTTTTCATGCTTTAATGCCAGTGTTTGTTCCATAATCTGGCTGTTATCCCATCTACCAGCATGGGGGCCTTGGTCTGATGCTCTGGTAGAAAATGCAGTATATAGTTCTTTACGCAATTCACGGTTGTCGGCATAAGTCATGATTGCCAGATAAGAAGGAAATTGCAGGCTGATTAACCATCCCTGTTGATTCTGGCTTTCTGCTGTTTGTTTAGCCAGTGTTAATGCCGAATCCGGTAATCCGCTTAGGAGTTCTTGATCCGTAATTAGTTTTGTCCATGCATTGGTGGCATCCAGCAGGTTTTCTTCATATTTACTGGATAAGCGTGACAATTCCAGATTAATTTGTTTATAACGTTGTTGTTTTTCATCGCTTAAATCAATACCTGATAAACGAAAATCTCTTAAGGCATTACTGATTATTTTTTGCTGAGAACACTCTAAGTCTGCATATTGCTTACTTTCAGCAATGGTTTGGTAAGCCTTAAACAGAGCCTGGTTTTGTCCCATTTCTGTTGAGTAGGCACTTAATTTGGGTAGACAGGCATTATAGGCATCCCTGAGCTCATCATTATTGACGACTGAATTCAAATGACTAACTGGAGACCAGGCTTTATTCAGTTTATCTTCTACTGCTTCAATGGGGGCAATTAAATTATCCCAGCTGTAATTTGTATTGGCTTGTAGTTGTTGTGCGACTGTGTCGCGGGCTTCAGCTAATAAGCTGTCTATAGCGGGTTCTATATGCTCTGGTTTTATTTTGGAAAACTGTGGGAGTGTCGTGTTTGTTAGTAAAGGGTTGTTCATAGATTTAGCAATAATGTAGGAATAAGTTTTTTCTAAGTTAAAAGTCAATTGCTCTAAAAATGTTACATATTATCTCATTCTTCAAAAGGAGAGGCCTGGATTGAGAGGGGAATAAAATGCAAGAGCTTTTAGGACGAAGCCTAGGAGCCTGTCCGAGAATAGAAATCGTCGCGAGGGAAAGCCCTTTTGAGTCAGTTTTTTTGTTCATTTGAGGCGAATAGTTGCGCTATTTAACGAAAATGAACGAAAAAAATGGCCAAAAGGGATTTTTCCGCAGCAGGTTATCTGTTCTCGGACGGGCTCCTAGTAAAAGCTCAGAATAAATTCATGGCATCGGTAATTTGTTGTTTGGCATCATGTAATGTTTGTAAAGACATATCTGCTGTTAAGGCGTTATCGCCTAATTTTTGAAAAGCTGGAAGGGTATGGATAGGTGGCAGTTTGTTCTGCTGCTTTGAACCCATAAGGCTATGATATTTAGCAAGAATAACAATATCACTTAATGTCAGCTCTTTTTTATTTTTACTACAAAAAAACCAGTTCTCAGATTCTTCAGGGATATGTTTTAATGCTGTGGGAAAGCCCCATTGTTTCAGCACACTATTACCCAGAATACCTTGAATCGCAGCAATAGTTTGATCTAGGTCTTCTTCAGTATAATCACTACTTTCCAGATCATTGGCAAAAATAATGACTGGTAAAGCACCTATATTGTGAACAAGACCTGCTAATAATGCCTCATCAGGATTGGTTATATTCATTAGAGTCGCCAGAGTTTGACTGATACATGAAATATGAATGCTTTGCTGCCATAGCTTTAAAAATCTTTTATTCAGTTTTATATTACTGCTTTTAAACAGGTTTTGCATGCTAATACTGGTTACCAGGTTTCGAGTTGTAGTCAACCCAAGCCGTGTAATGGCATCGTGGCAGGTGGTTATAGGCGTGGCAGGTCTATATATGGGACTGTTAACAATTTGAATCAATTTGGCAGAAATGACAGCATCCATATTGACGATTGAGACGGCTTCCTGGGCACCAATATCCTTTTGCATAGCAGTTCTTAGTTTTAGTGCCACATTGGGTAAAGGCGGTATACTAAGTTTACCTTGTTGATAATGATAACAAAATTGATTGAAGAAATTGTTCTGTTGTAGCTGTTTAGGAATATCTTTATGGTTGATTAAAGGGTTATGACTATTGCTATTACTTTGCTGTAGAACAGTTGTGGATAAATGAATGATACTGACATCTGTTTTAGCGATGGCTGTCACCTGGTACTGAGTATCACTGGAAAGAGGGTAGCAAGCGTTAAATGTAGCTGCATCTATTACAAGTCCTGAGCCGTTACTTGTTTCCAGAAAACATTGCCCTTTAACAAGATATATCAACGAATCTGAAAATTCACACCGGTTAAAAATAACGTCCCCTGCCTGGTAATGAGATGCCGTGATTTGTAATTGCTGTAAGTCTGAATCAGAGAGGTTAGAAATGGGGATGAGGCGCTTAAGAAATGCCAATGGTATTTTTTTTTTGATTTTTTGTTGCTGATTTTTTACCACCTGTTTGGTAGATTGTTTGCTGATGTTTTCTTTTTTTCGGTTCCAAAACATGATTTTTAGATCTTTGACTTTAGATTAATTAAACGGAGAAAGACTTAAGCGCATCATTAATTTTGTCTTTTGCATCATGAAGCATTTGCAAGGAATTTTCAGGCGAAAGTGACATATTTTTTAGTTTACTTGCTGCAGGGATAGAAGTAATAGCGGGCAAAGTAAGCTTTTCTTTTGAGCCAATTTTAGCATGTAATCTGGATAATACGACGATATCGGTATAAGAAAGGGAATCTCCACTATTTTGATACCAATCATCAGATAATAAGGCTACTTCAATGAATTCTTCACTAAAGCCCCATTTTTTTAATAATGAAGCGCCCACCACTGCTTTAACAACAGGAATAACTTTATCTATTTCTTCTTCATCATAGTAATCTGCCGGTAAATTAGCGACAAAATTAAGAAATGGTACTACACCTATGTCACAAATCAGACCTGCTAACAAGGCTTCTTCAGGACTTTTTTGTTTGCTGGCTGAAGCTAATACAAAGCTCAGGCTGGAAAGATAAAGGCTTCTTTTCCATAGTTTTTTCAGGGTATGCTTTATTTTCTTGGAATCGCTTTTAAAAATATCTTTTATGCATAAACTAATGACTAAATTTCGCGTTGCATACAGACCAATTCTGTTAACAGCTTCAAAACAGCTTTTTGCTGGAATGGCAGAAACATATAAGGGGCAGTTTGCGACATCGATCAATTTAGCAGAAATAACGGGATCCATTTGAATGATTTTGACTGCATCATCAACACCGATATCATTTTGCATGGCTTTACGAAGCTTAATGGCAACGCTGGGCAATAGAGGTATTTCTAACTCTTCATCTTGAAAATGCTGGGCAAATAATTGTAATATTCGGCTATTACTTAGTGTTGCGGGAATTTGTATTTTAGTTAATTGTTTCTTGGAAGGATCAGTGGACATGATTTTTTGCGAAACACAGATAAAGCTAATATCAGTTTTTGCTATTGCCGTAGTACTGTGTTTTACGCCACTGGATAAAGGAAATTTTGCTTCTGCATCACTCGCATCAATGTCAAAACTCTTGCCAAGATTATCTGATAAAGAGACGATACCATTTAATAAATAGATTGCTGAATCAGTAGTCTCATTAATACTGAAGAGTATTTTTCCTTTAGGCAGGGATTCGGCTCGATTGTCTAGTACAAAAGATTTTAGTTTTTCTTCATCTAAGTTTCTGATCGGGATGAGTTGTTTTAAAGTCTCTATCGAGATTTCTTCAGATACATTGTAAGCGGGTTTTTTAGATTGTTTTTTTTCTTTAAAAAAAGAACGTATTGATGCCATATAAATACCTTAAAAAATATCAAGAATTGAAGTTTAGGCAACACGCAATAAATACCCCAACATTATTACTTGTCTTTTTTTTGTCTTCAGCGTTGCCTACATGGATGGTAAAGATTGCTCCAGGCAATCTATTTAC
>CAZNGU010000255.1:0-4356 GCA_964572325.1 uncultured Methylomarinum sp. | reverse complement strand
CTCGCACCATCCAAAACATTAGAACTGCTTATATTTAATTCTGCCCCTGGACGCACATATTCGGTTTTTTGGTTTACATAATTTGCAGTAAAGTTAGCAGAAAACCCTTTTGAATGAAAAAGACTCAGTGTAATGGGAACTAAATGTGTTTTAACACTTCTTGGATTTGTAACATCCCCATTCCCTCTTGTAAATTCACGTCGAAACTCATCAAACCTGTATTCTGTACTTATGGATAACCAATCTAATGGTGTCCAATATAAATATGCTAAATAAGAAACTTCGTCACGACTTTGATTAATTATATTTGTAGAAGTAAATATAGGTTGAACTGTATCGCGCCATAATAATTCCCCCCCCAAATATAAGTTTTTTAATGGTTGAAAATCTAACCCAAAACCATAATTCCAAGCAGTAGTCCCATTATTACCATCAAAAAACTGATTGAACCCAGCAACCTGGCTGGGTTCAATTGTCTGACTAGATACTAAAGGTTTTTTTAATGTGCGGAAAGCGGCACCACGAAGAGTCAAGTTATTGAATAGATTCCAGATAATACCAATTTTTGGGTTTAACTGACTTTTATTAATTGACCCCTCATCATACAAATCATAACTTAATCCGACAGTAGAAATTAACTGAGATGTGACTTCTATATTTGCATACAGGTAACTATTGAAATAATTAGTTTCAATAGTTTCAGTCGATATTGCATTAGACCTTTCTCTTGGAGTTCCAGCAGCATTGTTAATTTGTATAGTTCGTGTTTCTATTTCTTGGTTGTTTAAACGATCCTTTAAATGAATATAGCCTACCCCAGTTATGATACTTAAAGAGTCAGGATGAAACAAATATTGTGATTCTACTTGATACCCTGAACTATCAACAGATGTCTCTCTTGTCGATGTATCTGTTATAGTTATTCTTCTACTTCCGAATTCTCTATTTGTAATTTCTTCGGTTAGATTATCTTCTTTTTCATCAAACGAGGTATAAATACCAGAAACAATAAAATCTTGTTGCTGATCAATTTTGTAACGTAATCCAACTCTAGCAGTATCTTGATCAACAGTTTCTCTGAAATTTTCTCGATGAAAATCATTAAACCGCAAAGGTACATCACCCGCAGTAACATCTTCCCGTTTAAACTCGACCTGAACATTCAAATCAGGGGTTATAGCCAACTGAGCAAAAGCATTATAAATATTCTGCTTGTAATCATCATTTTTCCTAAAACCATCGGTTTGAAAATGGAATTGGCCGAAACTTAGCGACAATTGATCATATAACCCCGTAACAATAGCACTATCGGTTAAGGTGTTATTACTACCTACTGCGCCATTCAATAAGATATGCGCACCATTTGAAGTAAATAGCGGATCATACTCATTAGAGGAAAGACTACCGGGGCCCGTGGAATTTAGAATACCGATATTTTCACTGGTTAATTGTGGCTGAACAGGAACCGTATTAATTGGTTGAAATAATTGTGCTTGTAGCAATTCACTAGCACGGGCAATACGCTGTCTTGGTCTTCCTTGTAAGGTATCGGATAGAAACCGATGAGCTGATGGATTGGTATAATCTTGCCCTAATGAAGTCCAGGCTTGTTTTAATGCAAGCCGGTCAAACCCCAGATCCTGATAAATACGTGCAAGATTAGCCGACCTTGCTGCCGCATCTTCATCCAATAATAATTTAGAGCGATATACCCCTCGATTATCGTTGAGTTCAATCGCGGTTTGCATATCATGCAAGGCTTCCACAGGCTGATTGCTGGTCTGCTTGCGTATGGCATCATAAAACCACGGCGTTGGATCATTGGGATCCATTTCTTTGGCAAGTTTCAGTTCTGTTGCGGCATAATCGTTATTGCGTAATTCATAATAAGCTTTACCCAGATAGCTACGCATAATAGCGTTATCAGGCGCCAGACTGACTGCAGTTTCTAAATCAGCCGTGCCTTGTTCTACATCACCTTTTCTGATTTTGCTTAAAGCCAGGCCTAATCGTGCCAAGGGATCCGCTGAGTTTAAAGCAATCGCTTGATTAAATGCATTTTTCGCTTGATCAATATCAACTTCTGCCAGATAGGCAAAACCGAGGATAGTTTGAGTATAAGCCAATTTTGGATTGAGTTTCATGGCTTTTTGGGCTGCTTTGAGCGCATCGTTACGCTCGCCCAATGATAATTGCAATTCAGAAAGTCTTGCCCATGCCAGCGCATTATTGGGTGATAATCGTATGGCTTCTTGTGTCGCTTTCATAGCCGCCTCAATATTGAAGTTAGCTTGATGAGCATAGGACAGGGCGATTTGTAAAACCGCCGACTCTGAATTAAGCGTAGCCGCTTTTTGCGCAATTTCCAGTGCTTTATGGTTTTTGTTTTTAGTGACCGCTATGATTGACTGTAAAGCAAAGGCATAGCTGTTGTTGGAATCCATGTTTTGTATTTGTTTGATAACTTGCAATGCGTCATCAACACTGCCTACACTTAATAGCAGAGACGCTTTTAATGCCAGAAAATTAATGCTTTGCTTAGCTTCTGCAATATTATTCAAATATGCCAGAGCTTGCGAAATATTGCCCTGTTGATACGCCTGCATGGACTTTTGTAAATCATCTGAAAAAGTCGATTGAAAATCCTGAGCGTCTATAATAGGCGGGTAATATAAAGTCCATTGCACCGCATCTTCAGGACGGATAATTAAAGGCTGAATATAAGGGGGCTGATTAAGACTAGCGATGCCGTTATGGCCTTTTTTAATCAGTATTTCGCCATTTTTATTATGTGCGGCTACTTGCCCATCAAACACACTGATTTCAGTATGCTGATCTGTCACCGTAACCAAAAACTCAGTGCCTTGATGGACTGCATTAATAAAAGGGGTGTGAATATCTAGCTTATGTGGTTGTCTGCTGCGAAAAAAAGCAGCACCCTCAATTAAATTTAAATACCAGGAAGGTCTTGCTTTTTTAGGACTTACAAAAGTTAATGTAGTGTTCTGGTCAAGATTTGCTCTGGATTCATTACTTAAAAACAGCGTGACCCTACTGTTTCTTGCGGTTCGAATTTTATCGCCTCGGCAAAAGGTCTGATCCTGTGCGGTGGGTTGCCATAAATTATTTCCAGAAAACTGGGTGTCGACTTTTCCCTGCATGGAAATAATTCTTGCTAGCCATTGCGTACAATTTTGAGAAGATGCTTCTGCTGCCAAAGGCATAAGCATAAATACTGAAATTGAGAAACAGAGACATTTAATTATCTGATGCATACATTAATTTGCAACCGGATTAGAATGATTCATAATGACTATTCATGAAAAACCACTTTTTTTGTTAGATTCATTCTATGCTTATCTCCTCTTGAAAAGCAAGTGGAGTGGTAATATTACCAATTTTAATTACAGAAGTTTTATTACTATCAAAAAGTATAGTTGAATCATGCAGATTCTGTTTTAAATAACTGATATAGAAGCGGGTGGGACCATCACCGGGTAAAACGCGTTCTAAAGCAAGCCAGACTTCTAATGCCCTTGACCATTGTTGCTGCTGAAAAAACTTCAATCCTTTGGCAAATTCAATATCAATATCAGTAAACTCAGGGTGTACCTGGGCTGGGATTTTTGCTATCAATTGATGAATATGAATTGCTTGCGTTTTCCCTTTTAGAATAAAAAAGCCTAATTCCCGGGTATAAATCCCAGGGATCCCTTGGATAACTTCAGCAGATGTCAGTATTTCTGTACCTAATATTTTATTTAACCCTTCGATACGTGTGGCAGTATTAACGGTATCACCCACTGCTCGGTATTCAAAATGGTCAATAGTCCCAACATTACCTAAGCGCATTTCACCAAAATGTAACCCAATACGAGTGGCTAATTGATGCGGCTGATCATTATTAAATTGATGAATAGCCTGAATTATTTTTAAAGCGGCATCACAAGCACTCGCTCTGGTTTGTGTTGCTGCGTTAGGATGCGCCCAAATTGCAAGCATAGCATCACCAATAACATCCGAAATAATACCTTTTTGTTGTTTTACCTTAGGAAACATCACCCCATAATAAGCATTCATCAAGTCGCTCAACTGAAGTGGGTGCATGGTTTCTGACAAAGTGGTGTATTGACCAGCATCCGTGGCCATACAAACACCCTGAACGAGTTCACCATATTGACTGATCACATTAATATCTCGTTGATAGACTGCATGATTAACGACATCATCTGGCAAATACAAGCTAAATGCCTTATGCATATTTTGATGCTCGTATTTTCTCTTTCTATAATTAACGATAGAGGCTATGACTAATACCAATGGCATTTGAATCAAAATAGGCGTAATCATCGGCAT
>CAZNGU010000254.1:0-4362 GCA_964572325.1 uncultured Methylomarinum sp. | reverse complement strand
TATGCTGGAAATAATTCAATTAGCGGTATTAACTGATAATTATATCTATATTATTCACGACCCCGTTTCAAGCCAGACTGCAGTCGTTGATCCTGCGATTGCAGAACCCGTTATAGCAACTCTAGCAAAAAAAGGATGGCGGCTGGATTATATACTTAATACCCACCATCATTCGGATCATACCGGTGCCAACCTTGAATTAAAGCAAAAGACTCATTGCAAAATTCTAGGTTCTGCTGCCGATTATGAAAGAATTCCAGGTATTGATATTAAGCTGCAGCAAGGTGATAAAATAAAACTAGGTAATCAACAGGCTCAAGTGATAGAAACACCCGGCCATACCCTGGGTCATATTGTTTACCACTTTGCCAGTAGTTATGCTCTGTTTTGTGGAGATACTTTATTTTCAATGGGCTGTGGGCGTTTATTTGAAGGTTCGGCTGAGCAAATGTGGCAATCTTTACAACAAATAAAACAATTAGCCAAAACAACTCGCATTTATTGCACACATGAATATACTGAGGCCAATGGAAAATTTGCCTTAACGCTTGAACCCAATAACTCGCAATTATTACAAAGAATGGAACAAGTCAAACAATTAAGAACAAATCAGCAGTCCACAGTACCCAGCACTCTGGAACAAGAACTGGCAACCAACCCATTTCTTAGAGAAAACAGTTCTGCCATACAGCAATCAATCAATATGACTGGGCAAACAAATGTGGAAATATTTAGCAAAATAAGGCAATTAAAAGATAACTTCTGATTTTTAGCCGAATTAAACCTTAACCCTATTTTAAATATGAGCAACCTGTCATTACAAGAACAACTTTTAAAAGCCGGCTTGAGCAATGATGCCAAAGCAAAACAAATAAAAACTGAAAAAAGAAAACAAGTAAAAAAACAGCGTAAAAATAAAATTGAAGTCAAAGATGAGACTAAACAATTAGTACAGGAAAATAAAACCAGGCAACAAGAAAAAGACAAGTCATTAAACCAGCAACGCAATGAAAAGGCCGAGAAAAAGCAAATTGCCAATCAAATTCTACACCTGATCGATATAAACAAATTAGTTCAAGATAAAGAAGGTGATACCTACCAGTTTACCGATCAAAACAAAGTAAAAGTTATCTATATCAGTAAAGAAATGCGCAAAAAAATTATTGCTGGTAGGCTGGCTATCGTTAAATCAAAACAAAGCTACGAAGTTGTAGTGTCTGAAGTGGCAGAAAAAATAAAACAGCGTGATGAGAAACTCGTTATCGTGTTATTTACTGAATCAATTGACCGACTAATTGACGATGAATATCAAGGATATGAAATTCCTGATGACTTAATGTGGTAATGTATTTTGATTATTTATACTTCGCATTGCCCTAATGCCTAAACTGCCCCCAATGCTGTTGACTTAAGCCCTCTCCAAAGGGAGAGGGAGGGGTGAGGGGAAATAAATTGAGGAAAAAACTTTTTAACTCCCACTCATCCCAACCTTCTCCCGCTGGAGAAGGCGCTTTTTTCTTAAGTCAACAGTATTGAACTGCCCCTCCATACAGCAAAACAATAACTCTTCCCATTATTGATCATGTTATTGAAAACCAACCCAGACAAATCCATTAAAATTTGTTTGTCACGGTTTTTCAGCTAGACTTGAAGCAATCACTTTTCGCATTTATAAAAAATCAGGAGACTCTAATGGAAAGAGAAGAAGCCATGACTTTCATGCTTAAATCACTGAAAATTCTATTACACAAAGAAGGCTCCGATTTATTTATTACCACTGGTTTTCCTCCTGCGATAAAAATTAAAGGCACCATGACGCCTATCTCACAACAATCTTTATCAGCAAATGATTCACAAGCATTGACGCAATGCATCATGAATGACAAACAGCTCAAGGAATTTGAAGCCACTCAGGAATGTAACTTTGCCATATCGCCTGCCAATCTCTGTCGATTTCGTGTTAATGCCTTTGTTCAGCAAGGTTCTCAAGGCTTAGTACTGCGCGTGATTCCAGATGAAATACCCAGTTTTGAAAAACTGGGGCTGCCCCATGTATTGAAAGACCTTATTTCTCACAAAAATGGTCTTATTATTATGGTTGGAGGAACCGGTTCAGGTAAGTCAACCTCAATGGCAGCGATGATTGATCACCGCAATGAACACAGTCACGGCCACATTATCACTATAGAAGACCCCATTGAGTTTGTTCATAAACATAAAAACTGTGTCATGATGCAAAGAGAAGTCGGGGTAGATACACAAGGCTGGGAAATTGCTTTACATAACACACTCAGACAAGCCCCTGATGTAATTGTTTTAGGTGAAATCAGAAGTGCAGAGATTATGAATTTTGGCATGGAGTTTGCCCAAACAGGTCATTTGGCCATGGCTACTCTACACGCCAATAATGCTAACCAGGCTGTGGATCGTATTCTTGGTTTTTTTCCTATTGAGTCTCAGGCCAAGTTAATGCAGGACATCTCCCTGAATCTTCGCGCTATTATTTCTCAACGCCTGGTTAAAACAGTGGATGGCGGACGTTGTGCCGCAATTGAAATTTTAATCAACACCCCTTTAATTGCTGATTTAATTTCCAAAGGCGATATTAGTGGTATTAAGCCTATCATGGCTAAATCACGTGAACTAGGTATGCAAACATTTGATCAAGCCTTACTGGATTTATATCAGTCTGGCAGAATTGGTTATGACGATGCGCTGAAAAATGCAGATTCACGTAATGAACTGCGTCTACAAATTAAGCTGGCCGGTGGTGCTGATAACCTTTCAGCTGGACTTTCTCTACAAGAAACAGAGGATTAACTTTAATCTTCCCTATTCTTTAACCTTACATTCTGAGTCAAAACCATGGATTTAGCCCCTTATTTAAAACTATTATTAGATAAAAATGCCGACAGTCTTATTTTAAAAACTGATTCAGCCCCATGTTTACGCCTAGACACTCAAGAAAAAGAAGTTGGCAAAGCCAAGGTCTCTACTGAGTTTTTAGATCAATTTATAGCTGATCTACTAGATGATGCTCAAAAAAAAGAACTTGAGGAAAACGCCACACTACGTTTAGTTTATTCTCCTTACGGCACTGTTTTTATTGTAGAGATAGATAAGTATTCAAATACGACAACAATTTCTTTTAGTCCAGATAAACGCTCAGAAAAACCAAAAGCTATCACCCGTAATATTGAAGTATTAGGTAAAATACCTGATAGCCATCTGGATATCATGCCTTATCTGATTGAAATGGTTAAACAAGATGGTTCTGATATCTTTTTTACTGTTGGCTCACCCGTTAAAATAAAAATATCAGGTGTTGCCATAGAAATGGACAAGTATCTGCTAACACCAGAACTCACTCAGTCTGTAGCATTTGGCATTATGGACGAGGAACAAAAAGCCGAATTTATAAAAACAAAAGACCTGGATTTTGCTATCAGCTTACCTGATGACAGCGCCCGTTTTCGAGTCAATGCTTTTTATCAACGTAAATCAATCGGCCTGGTATTACGCCTAATTCCATCCATTATCCCAAAACCAAAAGATCTTGGACTCCCTGATATTTTGCTAGAATTAATCCTGGCAAAACGAGGCTTATTGTTAATGGTAGGAGGCACCGGTTCAGGAAAATCAACCTCACTGGCTGCTATGATTAATCATCGTAATGAAAATTCCGCAGGCCACATTTTAACCATAGAAGACCCTGTAGAATTTTCTCATCCTAATTTACAATCCATTGTCAATCAGCGTGAAGTCGGAATAGATACCGCATCCTATGCGCGTGCCTTAAAAGCCTGTCTGCGTGAAGCTCCAGATGTTATTCTAATCGGAGAAATCAGAGACAGAGAAACCATGAGCGCCGCATTGGAATTAGCTAATACAGGGCATTTATGCATTTCAACCCTACATGCAAACAATGCTAACCAGGCCATGGAAAGAGTAATTAATATGTTTTCACAAGTCGAACATAAGCAATTATTTATGGACTTGGCGATAAACCTGAATGCTGTTATTTCTCAACGTCTGATTCCTACCCTAGATGGCAAACGTTGTGCCGCGATTGAGGTATTAATTAATACCCCTCATATTTCCAATTTAATTTTAAAAGGCCATTTAAATGAAATTAAAGAGGCAATGAGTAGTAGCGGAAGTAAAGGCATGAAAGTTTTTGATGACGCTTTGTTTGATCTTTACAAAGCGAACAAAATCAGTATGGATGAAACATTGAAAAATGCTGATTCCCGTAACGACCTTGAGGCTAAAATTAATTTTGGATAAATTACTCTTATATTTAAGCAATTAATCGGCTGTGATTAAAGAGTGTGGCTTTAAAATAATGTAGGATGTGCTGAC
>CAZNGU010000253.1:3311-4373 GCA_964572325.1 uncultured Methylomarinum sp. | reverse complement strand
TTGCATAATCATCTGGAGCGGGTTAAGGCGATTCACGAACAGGATTTAGCGGCTGGATTTGGTTCTGTTTATCTTCCACATGCGTTATCACGAAAATATCCAAATGCGGAAAAAGAGTGGCAATGGCAGTTTGTGTTTCCTAGTCGTAATTTATCCGTTGACCCGCGTAGTGGTATGACTCGGAGACATCACATTGATCAATCATCGGTCAATAAGGCGATTAAGCAGGCGGTACGTAAAGCAGGCATTGTGAAGAAGGTGAGTGCACATACTTTCAGGCATAGTTTTGCGACGCATTTATTACAGAGAGGTACCGATATTCGGACTATTCAGTCTTTGCTTGGACATAAGGATTTAGAGACGACTATGATTTATACGCATGTTTTGAAACAAGGTGGTGAGGGCGTAGTTAGCCCGTTAGATGATTTGTAATCTTTAGGAACAGATTAAAGAAGTATAAGGTGTGATTAAAAGTAAAGTAACAATAGGTAGAGCAAATTTCAGTCAGTTATGTTTCAACAAGAATTGCGGACTGAAGTTCGCTTGTCAATCAGCGTTTAAAACTTTCCTCCTCCCTTCTAATACAAAAGAACTGATTTGTATTAGAAGGGTTGGCTAACTTGATTTACAGTCACTATGTGGTTCAATTAAACTGAACCATTACTTTCCGTACATATTACCCATCGTAGTAAAACCAAGTCGGCTGAGTTCTTGAGCTAACAGGAATGTCGACCTTGCTCAGCCTCACTCTCATTGCTTTATCTAGCTAACTAACCTTTAATTGTATTAAAACTAACTCACCAAAAACTGTCGCATCATTCCCAGGTCTTCATGCTCCAGATTATGGCAATGGTAAAGAAATAAGCCTTTGTAATCCTGGAATGGCTTAATTATTTCGATTTCTTCACCCGGCATCAGCAAAACAGTATCTTTCCAGCCGGAATCAATAAATCCATCTTTAACAGTTGCATACTCCTGCTGTCGCATACTGCCTGGTTTTCTGGAAATAATCTGGTATTGTTGACCATGTAAATGAATAGGATGAGCCATAGACATCATCAT
>CAZNGU010000253.1:0-3211 GCA_964572325.1 uncultured Methylomarinum sp. | reverse complement strand
TTTCTGTCACATGAAAGGTGGCAATTGGAAATTTTGCACCTTGAGCCAAACCACCGCTCATCATCCCCATTCCCATACGCCCCATCATCTTCCCCATTCTTCCCATACCAGACTTGCCTTTACTCATTTTTTCAATCATGGGCGGCATGGCTCCAGTGTATGGCAAACTATACATTACTAGTTTGGATCCTACAGAACGGCCACTAAAATCTAGCCATAAATCAACGCGTTCTCCTGGCGCGAGCATTATATAAGGCCGAGTCTCTGGTTTTTCTAACAAGCCGGCATCGGTAGCAATAGCCGTTAAAGGAGTGCCATCATCCCAGCCCAGTTTATAAATACGGGAATTAGAACCATTTAATGCCCTAAATCGATAGGCACGGGATTTTACTGAAAATTGAATATTAGGTTCACCATTAACAACGATAGTGTCACCTAAAAACCCTGTCATTCGTCCATGCATGCCATGCAGATAACGAAGTTGATTCCTGTCATTAAAAGTTCTGTCCTGAATGACTAAGGGTAGATCATATTGGCCACGGGGTAAATCCAGTTTCTTTTCTTCTTCATCGGTAACAATGATTAATCCCGCTAATCCTTGATAAACCTGTTCCGCTGTTAATTCATGAGTATGTGAGTGATAAAAACTGGTTCCCGCTCGGTTCATTACCTCAAATTCGTAGACAAAGCGTTCTCCCGGCGCTATTGAATACATGGGATGCCCATCACTTTTTTGCGGCACATGCAAGCCATGCCAGTGAATAATAGAAGGTTCTGTTAGACTGTTATTAAAAAATATTCTGACTTTTTGTCCTTTTTGATAATTTAAAATAGGCCCCAGATAATTGCCTTTTAAATGTTGCAGAGTATTTTCTGGGCCTTTTAACAGCCGCGCATAATATTTCTGTACGCGCGTCAACGGACCACTTTTTATAACAGGAACATAGGCATTTTTGCTGGTGAATTCAATGACTACATCAGGGTTGAAATCAGCTGATGGAAAGCTTTTTATTTGTCTGCCAGTTGCTGGTAACAAGCCAGGAAAAGCAGCTGCAGCTGTCCCTAGAACAGAATACTGTAAAAAACGGCGTCTATTATAGTTATTTGTGTTTGCCATTGTTCTTCCTCTTGGTAAGGGTTAAATCAATCGTCTGAATAAGTACTTTATTAATTACTTAAACCTACTCTTTTTTTAGCAGCATAACAACCCAGTATTTTTATCGGGAATTATAGAGATATTAATTTCATTCCAAACTCACTGTCATAACCGTGAAAGAACCTATTTTCATATTAAAACATTCGCTCCAAGCTAGTACTCCATCACAATTGTATTGCTGGGTAAAGAACGTTAGTTTTTTCCTAAGCCCTTTTTATTCACTGCATTACCCTCTTATAAATTACAAAAAAAGCTTAAACTTTAAATCGATTAATTAGTTCTTGTATACCAGAAGCCAGTTTTGCCAATTCTTCACTGCTCTGACTGATTTGCAGAGAATTCCGGGAAGACTGCTCAGTTACTGTGCTTATATTACTAATATTTTTACTGATTTCTTCGGCAACCGCAGCTTGCTCTTCAGACGCACTCGCGATATGGGTTGCCATATCATCAATACTAATAATTGATGTAGCAATTTCTTGAAGCTGTTGGTTGCCTTTTTCTGTTTCAGCAACGGTACTTTCTGATTGTTTTTTGCCTTCGACCATTACTTCGACTGCTTTAGTTGTTCCTGTTTGAAGACGATCAATCATTTTATGAATTTCTTCAGTAGACTCTTGAGTACGACTTGCTAATGAACGAACCTCATCTGCGACTACGGCAAAACCACGGCCATTCTCTCCAGCTCTTGCAGCCTCTATCGCTGCATTCAAAGCAAGTAAATTTGTTTGCTCAGCAATACTTTGAATAACGCCGAGTACATCTCCAATTTTATCACTGTCCTCAGCTAACTCTTGTACCACAGACATGGCAATATCCATTTCGTTAGACAACGCATTAATAACTTGTTTTGTACCGCCTGCTAGTTGCTGCCCTCTGGTAACTGTACCCTGCGCACTTTGTGTTGCCTGGGCTGTTTCACTGGCATGTTTTGCTACCTCTTGAACAGTGGCTGACATTTCTGTCATTGCTGTGGCCACTTGTTCTATTTGTTCTTGTTGTTGTTGAACGCCTCGATTAGTTTCAAAACTGGTCATTGACATTTTTTCTGTTGAAGACGCTAAAATATCAATGGAGAACTCCAGTTGCTGGATGACATCAGAAAACTGATCCGCCATTGAATTAAAGGAGTGTGCGAGGTCATTAAACTCATCTTTATTATCTAATTTTACTCTAGGTACAAGATTTCCCGATGCAAGCAAACCCGCTGTTTCTTTTAACTTAGAGATAGCTGTTTTAAAAGATTGGTAGAAGCCAGAAAATAAATAGATTGCTAACAAGGTTAAAATGGCAACTATCGACAAAAAAACCATCATTTTGCTATAAAGCTTATCTACGCGTTGCTCTAATAACACATTTAATTCAGGTGCAAGTGTATCTAAAATATTAAAATTTGCCTCAATGACTTCAGTCCCTTTAGAAAAAACTATATTAGGCTGAATAGTTATTTGATCAACATGAAGAATGTTAGTATTTAGAAAATATAAATAATTTTCTGAATCAGAAATGGTTTGCCGGACTTGTGAGCCGATTCTATTAGCTACATTTGAATTTGACTGTGCCAGCACCCGCATACCACGTTTAAGGTCATCAATTTTTTTTTGTATTATTGTTGTTAATGAAGTCAGCTTAATACTCTCTTTGTAAGAGATTGTGTTTTTTATTGCAAGCCCTGAGGCAAAACCTCTTGCCTGGCCTAAATTTTCTACCACTTGAGGTAATAAGTTAACAATAGCATGAGCAATATAATGACTGTCTAAAACAGGGTCTAGCATAAGATTTGAATTGTCGCTAACGAGCTTAATTAAATCTAATACCTTGGCAATCAATTGAGTATGTTGATTAAAAACATCTTTAGCCGGTTTATTAAATGCTTCTGTTTCCAGACGATACCAGGCGTTTTTAATATTATTCCATTGTGCGGTAGTGCCCAATTGGCTACCAAGACGTTGATCTGTTTCATCAATCAAGCGAATGTCTTCAGCTAGCAGTTTTCTTTTTGCCAGAATTTTGGCTTTAAAATTCTCATTACCTGATAAATAAGCATTGGTCATC
>CAZNGU010000252.1:0-4387 GCA_964572325.1 uncultured Methylomarinum sp. | reverse complement strand
CTGAAGACCTTTATAGTATGCCAGAGCGAGCGGTGGAATATATAGAACAGATTGCTAATAGAAAAAAGGCGGCGCATGCTGCTTAAACAGTTTGTTGATAAATTTCCGAAGGATGTTTCATTTTCATGGTTTATGAACCGAAAAGGTGAGGTTTTTAGGGATGTAGATGGCCGAAAAACCTTACGTTTTGTTGTGCAAGGACGGTCGTATTTTATAAAAATACACACAGGGGTGGGATGGAAAGAAATTTTAAAAAACCTGGTGCAGCTTAAAAACCCCGTTTTAGGTGCAGAAAATGAATTTTTGGCCATTAGAAGGCTAACAGATTTGGGTATAGACACAATGACGCTGGTTGCTTATGCATCAAAAGGCTGGAATCCTGCAAAAATACAATCATTTGTAGTCACAGAAGAGTTAACAAATACCATTAGCCTGGAAGACTATTGTGCAAATTGGCCGGAAAATCCTCCCGAATATGCAGAGAAACAAATATTAATTCGTAAAGTTGCAAGCATTGCCAGGAATATGCATGAAAATGGTATTAATCACCGTGATTTTTATATTTGTCATTTTTTGATAAGTGATAATGCAGATTTTTCTAGCAATATACGGCTGTTTTTAATAGATTTACATCGCGTACAAATAAGAAATAAAATCCCGCAACGCTGGTTAATTAAAGACCTGGCCGCTTTATATTTTTCTGCTATGCATATAGGCTTAACACGGAAGGATTTTTATCGCTTTATAAAAATTTACCGGGGACAAACGCTTAAAGAGTGTTTTAAAAAAGAGTCTGAGTTGTGGAAAAAAATAGAGCAAAAAGCATTCATATTGAATGAAATGCCGGATGATAAAAAGAAAAGATAAAGATTTGGGGAATAAAGCTTTATAATTTGATCTTAGTAAATATTGAGTGAGTCTATTTGAGGGTGGATTGTGACAGAAGAACTGGAATTTTCAAAAAAATATAATCAAAAACATGCTGAAGAGTATTTTCATAAACATAACACAGGTTTTTGGCGGTCACTCTCAACATGGCGTGAAAGACAAATTGCCAGAAAGGCTTTGGCACTAGCCGGAAATCCAAAAACAGTACTTGATGTGCCTTGTGGAACAGGGCGGTTTTGGGGGGTATTGGCAGAAATGCCGGATAGAGTGATTCATGCCTGCGATAATAGCCGAGATATGCTTGATGTTGGTTTAAAGTTTAGAGAGCCAGAGATTATAAAAAGAATTCAAGGGTTTCAAGGTTCGGCATTTGATTTATCAGTAGAAGATAACTTTGTTGAGTCAGTATTTTGTATCAGGCTGATACACCATATGGGCGAGGAAAAAGATCGTTTAAAGTTGCTGAAGGAGTTAAGAAGAGTTACATCATCCACCGTTATTATTTCATTATGGGTTGATGGTAATTTTGAAGCAATTAAGCGCAAGAAAAAAGAAGCAAGGAAAAATTATAAAGGTTATCAAAATCGTTTTTTAACTCCGGCTAAAACAATAGAAGAAGAATTTAATAAATCAGGACTGAGCGTTGAGCATCGTTTAGATTTTATACCCTATTATTCTATGTGGAGAACCTATGTTCTACGTAAAATATAGAAACTAGATGTAATATGAAAGAATTTGTAGGTGATGGCTGGAAAAAAATTCTTTCCTTAAATAAAATGGAAAGCTTTGATTCTATATGGAACTTGGATGTGGGCTGGTTTGAAAAACCAAACAAGCGGCGTGGAGGCTGGAGCGGCGTATCCAGAATAAGCCTGAAAACTGAAAATGGCGAATCAGTAGGTGTTTTTTTAAAAAGGCAGGAAAATCATAATACCAAAGTTTGGAGTAGCCCTTTTAAAGGTATTCCAACTTTTTATAAAGAGTTTAAGAATATTCTAAGATTTATTGCTAATAAAATACCAACAGTAGAACCGGTCTATTTTGCGTGCAGAAATGTAAATGGAAAGAGTCAGGCTATTTTAATGACAAAATCATTAGATGGCTTTGAGTCGTTAGAGTCAGCTGTTTATGCAAGAGATGGCGAGTTATTGAGTAACAGAGAGTTGAGAGAGCAATTAATGGGGGCGGTTGCTGAAGTGATGCGGAACATGCATAAGCATCATTTTCAACATAGATGTCTCTATAGCAAACATATATTTGTACGTTGGGCTAATGATGTATGGGAAGTGAAATTTATAGACCTTGAGAAGTTAAAGCGGACATTTTTTCAAAAAACGGCAATGATTGGTGATTTATATACCTTGCCTCGACGAATATCTGGCTGGCGACGAAGCGATAGAGTGAAGTTTCTCAAAATATACAGGCAGGAAGAAAAATTATCTCCACAGTCAAAATTAATTTGGCGTGAAATTCATAATAGAATGCTAGCAAAAAACAAATTCTAGTATTCTGAGTCCTTAAAAAGATAAAACTTTATGATTGTATTAGGCCTTTCCGGCGCGGTTAATCACGATGCCTCGGCGGCATTATATATTGATGGAAAATTAATCGCGGCAGCCGAAGAAGAGCGATTTTTACGTGATAAACATGCAAAAGGAAAAATGCCTTATGAGGCAGTTACATTTTGTTTAGCACAGGCACAAATAAAACCAGAGCAAATTGATATTGTTGCTTTTCCTTTTGCTGAAATAAGCCTTAAATCCCCCGCCCGTTGGCATTATGCAAAACGCTACTGGTACGCGCCTGATAGAGCGCTAACGGCTTTGTTTTCAGGTAATCGCCATTATTGGCGTAACCATAGAAATGTAATGAAAATGCTCGATGATCTTGAAATAGGATCAAAACGGGTAAAATTCGTACCGGTCGAGCATCATTTAGCGCATGCCAGTAGTGCATATCACCTTAGTGGATTTAAAGAAAAATGCGCCATTATTGGTATAGATGGTAAAGGAGAATATGCCACCACTTTTTTTGGCTATGGTGAAAATGGAAAAATACATAAGATAAAGGAATTTTATGACCCTGATTCATTAGGCGGAATGTATGGAGCCATGACAGAATTTCTAGGTTTTGAAATGCTGGATGGTGAATTCAAAGTGATGGGAATGGCACCTTATGGCGATCCTAAACGCTTCGATTTTTCACGGTTAATTGAATGTACTGGAGATGACTTTAAAGTTAATACAAAGCTGGTTAATTGCCTGGGTTGGCGGCGATATAAACGGGATGGAAAAGGCTATTACTTTAGCCCAAAGCTGATTGACTGGCTGGGTGAAATGCGAAAAGGAGATGAAATTGATGACCCTTATATTGATTATGCCGCCAGTATTCAGGATTTATTAGAGAAAACTGCGTTATCTTTGATTGATCATTACTTAGGCGATATTATTAAGGAGACAGGAAAGGTTTGTTTTGCTGGGGGTGTTGCGCTCAATGTAAAGTTGAATCAAAGAATAATAGCCATGCCGGGAGTCAAGGAGCTATTTGTGCAGCCCGCGGCCAGTGACGCTGGTACAGCAATTGGCGCTGCCAGCTATGCTTCTGAAATGGCTGGCGTTGCCGTTGAGAAAATGGAACATGTTTATTTAGGTCCTTCGTACAGCACAGAACAATGTATAGACGTCTGTGAGAAATATGAAAAGAAAGTTACCTGGCAGAAATTAAATAATGTAACAAAACAGACGGCAGAAATATTGACAGAAGGGAATCCCGTGGCGTGGTTTCAGGGGCGAATGGAATTTGGTCCAAGGGCATTAGGAAATAGAAGCATTTTGGGTTCGCCTAATAATTCAGGAGTAGCTGATAGAATCAATCAGCAAATTAAATATCGAGAAAGGTGGCGTCCTTTTTGTCCCAGTATGCTAGATAGGATTGCTCCGGATATTCTGCAAACAAATCATCCAAGTCCTTATATGACGTTTACCTTTGATGTTTCAGAAAGCTGGAAATCAAGAATACCTGAGGTGGTGCATGAAGATGGTACAGCAAGGGCGCAAATTGTTAACAAAGAAAGTAATGCGCGATACTACTCTTTACTTGAGGAGATGGAGAAAATCAACGGTAATGCCGTGGTTTTGAATACGTCACTCAATAGACGGGGTGAGCCTATGGTATGTAGCCCGGTTGACGCATTAAATATGTTTTATGGATCTGATTTGGAATATCTGGTCATGGAAGATATTTTGATCACTAAGGAATAAATGTTTTTTAGGAGCACGCGCGGTATAAGTTCGGCATCTGGCGAAGGGTTTTTATTCGTATTCAAGGCGCACAAATAGGCGCGACATCAATGGATGTATAAGTGCCGCTTAAAGCAGGAGGCTGGTTGTGACCAAGCAAGCTACGCAACTTTTGTACAAAGTTTCCGCACCTTACCTACATCCGTATAGGCAACGCAGAAGAAGGATAAAAGACAAGCGAGTTGCCGAAGTTATTTCGT
>CAZNGU010000251.1:0-4393 GCA_964572325.1 uncultured Methylomarinum sp. | reverse complement strand
AAACCAAAATCCTGCGTCAAACTTTCGTATATTATTAAATTCTCGTTCCTTAGAGAAGGAGATAATATGCGGAAACTATTTGGGACAATTAATATCGTTGGGATATACTGTTAGTTATATTAAATCAACAAGGGTATCTTCAAGAATGACAAAACTAAACAGCTTAAAGTTATTTATTATGGGGCTTATCTTAATCGTTTCAAATCATGCATTTTCTGAAACTGTTGCGACAACAGCCAATGGTATTTCATTTCCAGCAGGGTTGAAAAATTGGCGCGTTATAGGCACTTCATACCGAAAAGACAATAACACCCAACGTGTTATCCTAGGGAATAGTATTGCAATTAAAGCCGCCCGATCCGGCCAAATTAAGCCCTGGCCACAAGGTACCATCCTTGCCAAATTGGTTTGGAAAAATAGCCAGCATCCACAATGGGATGATGCTATCGTGCCGGGAGAATTTGTACATTCTGAGATCATGATAAAAGACACTAAAAAATTCGCCTCTACACAAGGCTGGGGGTTTGCTCGCTGGTTAGGTAAAAAACAACAAGCTTATGGTGAAACAGTCTCTTTTGCAGAGGAATGTTTGTCATGTCATACACGAGCTAAAAGTACAAACTATGTTTTTACTATCCCGGCAACTATCCCTTAACACTATTAAAATTCTGAGCTAGTGAGATGAAATAATACTGTGTCTCAGCGAAAATAATTGCTAATATTTTAAAAGAATATTCCAAAAATACCTTGAGCATAGAATAAGGGAGCTGGAAATAAATAATTGTCCAATATTGGGCAGGATTTTTTTTCCATCTCCCTAAGCTAGGATAAAATTAGAAAACATACCTATCTCAGTGTATACTCATATTTTATGTAATAACCTTAAAACAATAAGAAAATGGTTTCCATAAATGGCTGAAAAAATACAAAGCAAACATTTGATTCATCTTGAAAACTACTTTTCAGCTTCAAATCCTATACTACAAAAAGCAGGAAATATATTTCATCAGCTTGATCAACTTGAGTTTGACCTTGGGCTTATTGATAATGAAGACTCAACAGCTACAAAAAGTTCATGGTGGCCCATTGTCAGTTTTATTGGTGGCTTTTCAACGGCAAAATCTGAATTCATTAATCGCTATTTAAATACCAACATTCACTCTTCCCGTCATAAATTCACGGTTCACCAATATACCCCACAAGCGACTAACGCAACACTACCCGGTACTGCCTTAGATGCTGACTATAGACTCCCTTTTTACCAGACCAGTCATAAAATTGAACTAATAACTAAAGGTGAAGGACAAAATATAAATGCCTATCTGGAATTGAAAACCGTTAATAGTGAACGACTCAAAGGTAAGTTATTTGTTGACACCCCCGTTATCAACCCCACATTAATCAGTCCAGTCATTCCGGTATTGACTCAACACATTCTTAATATGTCTGACTTGGTGTTGGTTTTCACCGATTTATTTGATGCAACGCCCGATCTGATAGAAACATCTATCGAAACCATTATTGCTCAACAAGATACTAACAAGTTTATCTATGTAATAGATCATTCAGAGATTAGTCTGGATACCACTAAAACTCATCAAATCATTGCTTCCTGGCAAAGAAGATTAGCTGAACTAGGCATACATACTGGGCAATTTATTGTGTTATCAGAGTCATCCCAGGATTCGATTGTAGAAATTGATCAACGCCTGGAAAACATAGAAAACGACCGTTCCTACCGTGTTCTTGCCTCCCTGGAAAAAAGCATTGATAATATTAATGCTGTTTATATTCCAGAGGTTGAAAAAAGTCTGGCAATATGGAAAGACAGAATCAATATGTCAACTTTTATTATTTTGGGATTCATTGTCACATTATTACTTTTTGCGGAAATCACCATAGGTGTGGTTCAATTATTATTTGACCCTATTATTGGATCTGCTTTTATTCTCATTTTGATTGCATTTCTTTTACCAATACATATTATGATGGCAAAAGTCCATGCTAAATTCATCATTAATAAATTACAAGACCGGCAAAAAGAACTTAATTTAACAGAAAACCTATCTGGTTTATTTGAAAAAAGCTTAACTTTCTGGCGAATTGTGCTACCTATTAACGAAGCCGTGGGTAATAACAGAAAAACACGGTCTAAAATTAAAAACTTGCTTGAACAATCCAAAGACATGGTTCAGGCTCTTAATAATCAATTTAGCCAACTTCGTCAAGATGAGCCTAATCGACAGGCATCCAAACCATTAACCGCTACGGATGAGCCACGCATTACCGATTCAAGAAACTATGAATAATAACTTTAATGCCTACTTACCTCTTTGTTTTTTAAAAATAAATCCACTGGATTTACCTAAGTCTGTTACCTTTCTCAAACAAAACTTCTGGTTTTATTTTCTGGTTGAGTTATTTATACAAGCCAATATGATAGATCCTTCAGAAGCTTTTTTTGAAGTGGTTGTTGAAACTACCCTTACCTTTGCGTTTGTTGGACTTATTTTATTCCTAAATAAGACCACACATCTTTATGTACAAATAATTACTGCAGTATTATTTTGTGAAAATGTTGTAGCTTTTTTTGGCGTGCCTATTGTTATTTGGCTAACTGTCAGTGATAGCATCATTAGCTATTATCTCATGGGCTTACTTGTTTTATGGGATTTCATACTTATTACATACATAATTAAAAAAGTTATCGCTATCAATATTGCTGCCAGCTTAACCATCTCTTTTTTCTACTTTATGCTGACTTATGCCGGGGCGTATGCGCTCACCCTTATATTATTTTAAAAGCGTTCTAATTCTGGAAATTTGACCTCATCCTGGTGTACATGCATTGCACCAAATTCGGCACAGCGATTAAGCGTCGGCACTGCTTTTCCTGGATTCAGCAAACCTTTTTCATCAAAAGCAAGCTTTAAGGCATGAAAAAGTTGAATTTCATCTGCAGTAAACTGAAAACACATATAATTTATTTTTTCTACGCCCACTCCGTGTTCCCCTGTAATGGTTCCCCCCAGCTCTACACTCAATTTTAGAATGTCTCCTCCCAGGCATTCAGCTTTTTCCCACTCACCCTCTTTGTTCGCATCATAAAGAATCAAAGGGTGTAAATTTCCATCACCCGCATGAAACACATTCGCTACAAGCAAACCATACTTTTTAGATAAACAGTCTATTTGTTTTAAAACGCGAGCTAAATGACGCCTGGGGATGGTTCCATCCATACAATAATAATCAGCAGAAATACGTCCAACAGCGGGAAATGCTGATTTTCGCCCTGTCCACATTTTTTCTCGTTGTTGTGCAGATTGAGCGATAACAACCTCAGTAGCCCCTTGTTGATAAAAAATAGCACTTGCAGCTGTTAATTCTTGTTCTACTTGCTCGAAACCACCATCAAATTCACACAATAAAATAGCTTCAGCATCAACAGGGTACCCAGCATGAGCAAAAGCTTCTGCTGCTTGAATTACAGTCTTATCCATCATTTCCAAACCTGCAGGTATCAATCCACTGGCTATGATTTCTGCCACTGCATTCCCTGCTTTTTCAATATTGTCAAATGCTATTAACATGACTTTTGCAACATCGGCTAAGACTAATAATTTAACAGTCACCTCAACAATTACGCCCAACATACCTTCTGAACCTGCCAATAATGCCAGCAAATCATAACCGGCACTATCCAGGCTATGCGAGCCGATAGTGACTAACTCTCCTTGCATGGTAAGCATTTTAAGAGCTAATATATTATGTGTTGTTAAACCATATTTGAGACAATGCACACCACCGGAATTTTCAGCCACATTGCCCCCAATAGTACAAGCAATTTGTGACGAAGGGTCTGGAGCATAATAGAGCCCATATTGTTCTACAGCCTGGGAAATAGCTAAATTACGCACACCCGGTTGAACAGTTGCACACCGATTCTTATCGTCAATATTCAGTATTTTGTTGAACTTGGCTAAACTAATCAACACGCCATTATCTAAAGGTATTGCTCCTCCTGACAGCCCAGTACCTGCACCCCTTGCCACGACAGGAATACCCTTAATAAAACAGAGTTGCAATACTTTTTGCAGTTGTATCACCGTTTCAGGTAACACAACAAGCCAGGGCACACAGCGATAGGAAGACAAGGCGTCACACTCAAAAGGTTTTAATTGTTCTTTCTCGGTTAATATGGCTGCTTTAGGTAAAAATGATATTAATTCCAGAAATAAATAATTTTTATCTATCGTATGCTTAATTTTTTCTGAATGGTGCGGTTTAACTTCTGTCGGCATAATAAAGTTTACGCTGTACTCGATATAATATAATTTCTGGCTGAGTTATTGATTTTATACTTCGCGCGGTCACGGATGCGGAATTTATGGCG
>CAZNGU010000250.1:0-4424 GCA_964572325.1 uncultured Methylomarinum sp. | reverse complement strand
GGGAAGGAGGAGTGGTTTTGCGGCTTGATTCCTGTGGGCTGTAGGCTGTAGAGTATATTAGCGATTGATGATTAAGGAACCACACGCACCACAATGGTGCGTTAAAATAACACCTTGACATTTTGATTTGTTTGTTTAGGGCATAAAAAAACCGGGATAATCCCGGTTTGTTTTGGTGGTGTTATTTGAAGGTGGCTTGTAGGTCTTTGATTAGTTGCTTTAGCAGGCATTCTGAATCACTGTTGTGGCCACTGTCTGTTCCGTAGTGTATTGCTATTGCTCCTATACCTGATGCAGCTGCTCTTAATGCCAAAATGATTAACTCTTGTTCGTCGGTCATTACTGGTTTGTTGCTCATGACCTGCCTTCCTGTAGGTTGTTGAATAGTTTGAGAGTGCTGGCGTCTGCATCTTGCAGGGCTTCTAGTGCGGTTTCTATATCTATTCTTACGTCTCCGGCGTAGGCGTACAGGGTTGGGGTGTTGTTTATTATCTGCTCTATTCGTTGTTGACTGGCTATTAGATAGTCCTGGGCTAGTACTAATTCACTCATGATGCTTAGTGTTTGTGCGAATTCTGGACTAGTCATTGTTAGCCTCTATGAATAAGTCTATCTGGTCTGTGTCTAGTGCCATCCATTCTGATGGGGGTACGGGCTGGTTGATTAGGTTGCACATGCGGCGGAGCTGGTCTTGTAATAGCTTTCGTCTGAATAGGTTTTTTGTGATAGTGAGTTGTAAGGATATGCTGTCAATCTGTTTTGATATATTGATCTGGTCAGATACTTTTAAGGTGCCGAAAAATCCTGATTGGCGGATTTCTGGTAGGACTGTTTCACATACCCAGTTAGCAAATTCTTTGGCTTTGGGTTTGTTGGAGCGGAATATTAGGTGATAAAGACCTGCTTCATTGATGAAATAGGTATCTATTTCGCCTTTTATGGTCATGAGATCCATGACCATAAACCAGTTTTCTGGCATGTTCTCAAGTGTTATTGACGCACCTGACCAGACAATGTCAAGAATTGAGCAAACATCTTTAGCGCAGAACCAAACTTCATTATTTTGGTCGGTTGCGGTACGGACATCGAGGTCAGCGAATTGGAATGGATTGGCTAGGGTTTTGAGTTCATATGACATGAGAGTCTCCTTTGATAATTTAAGAGACCACCGACCAATATACTAATAATTGGGTGGCGGACGTATCAGGTTAGTATGCCGGTCAAAGGATCCGGTAGGCCTTTCGGCCTCCCAATACGCCTACCATAATGAAATTTTGGGCATAAAAAAAGCGCTTAAAGTGCGCCTTTGCACTTTGAAATCGGATACTAAACCAGGTTCCTGATTTTGCAGGAACGGTTATAGATTAGTTTTATTTTTTTGTTTTGTCAATATCAATTTGAAGGGGTTGGTTGAATATGAGAGTTTTTAAAATTCGTGTTAGGGATGTGAGTAATCAGGTTTTTATTATGAGTGTTTCTGCTGAGTCGGTTGATGATGCTGTATCTCGATGCATGGCTAAACGTTTATTTGCTACGCATCCTGGGGAATATGACCCTGATTTTAAATATAGAAAAAGGGATGGTTTGGCGGTTGAACGTAATCTTGATGATTATGTTGCATTTGATGTACTACAGACATCTAAGCCTGTTTTTTCATTTAGAGATGAAAATGTGTCACATGCTCAGGTTTTTAAAAAGCCAGTGAATGATTATAGCGTTGTCGTTGCGGATAATTCTGAGGACACACCTAGTATGGTTAATCAAAAAAACATACCTGTTGCTGCTGAAGGACAGGGGGTTAGCAATGAAGATAAAATGATGGCTTTTGCGGAAATGGATAGGCATAAGACTAACCATATTCTGCATGTAATTTTATCTATTTTTACACTTTCATTCTGGATGATTGTTTGGGCTTTTGTTGCTGCCAGTAACGTAAAAGAAAGGAATATTATAAGGAAAAATTATGGCATGGAGTCTGAGTCGAATGTTATGGGTGCCATTTTAGTTTTATTTTTCCTTTTGATAGTATCGTCTTATTCAATTATATTTTTTAAAAGCTGATGGTAGTGTTTAAGCAGAGCAAATGTGCCAGAACAGATCAGTTAAATGCTGCGGTATTGTGACGCAGGCGCGTCTTTGATGCGTTCCCACGCGGCGCGTGGGAACCAGGAGTTGTGGGCGGTTAGGTAAATATGGTTTCTGGGGTTATGTCTATTATTTCCTGATGGGTTGTTTTTGCATTTATAGCGGCTTTTGCGGTGGCGTATTTTGCTCGCAGGGCTTTTATTTTTCCCTGTTCTGATTTAATCGTGGTTTGTTCGGTTCGTTCTTCTGCGGTTAGGGGCCTGCCGGGGCCTGCTTCTATTTCTTTTAGTTCTTGCTGACGGATTAGCATATTTATTTGATCATGAATGTTTTGGGTGCCGATAATTCGCTGTTCCGTAACTTTGGATAGTTTGGCTATTTGTTGATCTTTGAGTTGTTGTAAATCCTGTTTTACTACTGTGTATGTTCGGGTGACTGTGCCTGCTATATTATCTATGGCATCAGTAAAACCTTGTATTTCTTCGAATAGGCCTAGGGTGTTGGCTTTTATCAGCTCATAAAATCCGTTCGCAATTTGCATGGACTTATTTGCATTTCTGAAATTTCCAATATTTTTATGCGCTTGTGGCAATTTGTTTAATGGGCTGCCAGTTACTGCGCTATTTTCTACTTTGATAAACATAATTAATCCTATGAGTTAGGGGGCATCAGTTGATGTTGCGGTTGTGCCTAAATTTGTCCAGTCTGTTGCTAAGATTTCGTCAGCAACCACGTTGGTTTCAAAATTGAGATAAGAGTGCAAACCTGATTCTGCTGAGATGTCGTCAGGTTTTCCTGAATTATAAATGGATGAAGCACTGGGGAGTACATTATCAAAAAAAGCCACGTCATCGACAAAACCATCAAGCCATATTGTGCCTAAATCATTATCATCGTTGTTCCCTATACGGACATCTGCAGTAGAGTTGTTGGCTGCTAAATTTAATGATGGGTTCGTTCGGGTACTGTACGTTACAGGCTCAACGCCATTCACCCACAATCTGATTCTATCGTCTGCTGTGGTATTGGCTGAATCATACCAGGCCGTTAAATGATACCAGTTGCTTGTTGTCATCTGTTCGGCTGAAGCTTCGAGCTGAGCAACACCGCCATTTATTCTTAACCATATATAGCCCGAAGCAGAAACCACTAAACCAAAGCTCATGTTGCTTGCTCCTGTTCCGTCTGCTTGGTATATAACACCATGATTCGCCCCGGCTATCACATCAAATTTCACCCAGGCTGAAATTGCGAACTTAGTCGCTGTAAAGCTTCCGAAATTGGCATCCGATATTTTTAAACCTTGATCGATCCCATTAAGTAATATTGACTTGGAGGAGAAATCAGCACCTGACTGCCCCATCATGGCTCTTAATAACGTCTGCTTTTTCATTAGACTGCCCCTATTTGACCGGCATAAACTACCGTACCGGAATCTTTTGAAAACATGCCGATAAAATCAGTGCCGGCACTGTCTAATGTTGGCACGGCTGCCCCTGGTGTTAGCCAGACTGGGGCATTATTGCCGGATTCCATTTCATAAACGATGGTGGCCAGACCGCCGTTGATGATTTCCAGATTGATATAGCCGTCTGCACCGGTTGCTGGCCAGTTGCTGGTTCTTAGAGTAATAGTTGGCGTACCTGAAACTGTTAATTTATGTTCATTGCTTGCCGAATGATCCAGGGTAATGGTTTGGGTAGTGCTGATGGTGCCGTGATCTGTGACGGTGCCAGAAACGTCCTTGGTTTTTGGTCGGATCAGTTCGTTATCAGCTATGTTTAGGCTGGCGCTACGGGTTTCTGCTACGTCCAGCTTTGATGTATCGGCATCATAGCCCTGAACGATTACGCCTATGTCGCTATCCACCAGACTGCCACTATCAAACGCTTCTAGATCCGCGATGCGTTTGATTACGGTGCCGGCTACTGCGCTACTGGTTACGCCCACTTTTGTTTCCAGAGCAATAACCGCATCTTTTAGATTATTGTGATGTTCAGCATCTATGTTTTGCTCAACCACTACACCGGCATTGTGATTATTTCCCAGTCCGCTGATACCTGTTAACTGATTTGCTGTTTTTCCTGTATAAGTGCCGCGCTCGTTGTTAACATAAATAACGCCGCCGGTAGAAGGAAAAGCGCTGGCATCTGTCAAGTCCAGCGTAGTCGCCGGGCTGGTGTAAGCACTTGATGTTGTAGTGTTCAGGTCGTTGACGAGCTGGTGTAATTTGGCATCGTCGTCCAGGGATGCCGGGTAGTTGGTAGACATTATGTAATCCTCTCTTTGACGGCAAGTTTAAGGGTGTTGCCTTCGCTGGGGTAGATGTGGGTTTTGCC
>CAZNGU010000249.1:0-4443 GCA_964572325.1 uncultured Methylomarinum sp. | reverse complement strand
ATTGTGTTCGTCTCCAAATACCCATGCCCCATCCATCCAGAAATCGAATTCACCCAGCTTTTCTGTTGATAATTTATTTTGTGTGCGTAGCCCTACCCAGTTTACTATACCATCTACCGAGTCGGTATCATCCTCTGCGACCAGAGTGCCGACAGCTTCTTGTCTGGAATGATCATTCTGGTGTAAAAAAAACAAGCCTAATGTTTGTTTGGAAGCCCAAGTCCATGAAATGCGAGAGAGTACGCGGAAAACTTTTTTGTCTTCTGCAGGTATGCCATTATCCAATGTTGACAAAGAAAAAAATTGTTCTGCAATACCTGCTTCAAAATGAAAAAATGGTCGATTATAAAATATCCGAACAGCATCAAGATCTTCATCCCACCACCATTCGCGAGATTCACGGAAATTTTGCCGTCCAAACTGAAGGCTAAAGCCGCTTTCTAAAATATCCCCCCAGAATATCCAGCTTTCTCCACGTTTAACTTCTTCTTCGCCTTTTCTTGTTCCGTTATTGCCTCGATAGAGATCCTGTTGATAGTTAACTTGTCCTTCCAGAAAAAATGCCAGATTTGGGCTCCAGGGATAAAACAATTCCAGTTGTGCCTCGGTATCAAGTCTGACTCGGTCGCGGTTTTTATCGGGATCCAGATTGAAATTATTACGATATCGAGGTGTTACACCTATTTCACCACCAATGGTTAAAGGTTTTCCAAATAATGGGATATTTAACTGTTCATCAGGCCTACGGTCATCCTGTTTTCGGGTTAATACAAAAGCAGGTGAAATTTGTTGACTAGGAATAATAATTGTTTCTCCTAAAAGACTAGCTAATACATTGCCATTATTCTGGTGTTGGACTGCGCTAACTGTACCTAAAACTTGAAACACATCTTGGCTGTTTTCAAATGTCTTAACTTCTATTCGTAAGGCTGTTAATTGATCCTTTGCATTGCTTTGTACAATAACTTTAATCCTGTCTCCATTAGATAGCTCTGTTTTGATCATATTTAGAAAGCTAGTATTTTGTTTCCAAATAATCTGATAGGGACCCAGTTTAAAGCTATTTTTCTTATTATCCAGATCACTGATTATTCCACTGATGCGTCCTGTTAATGGGTTCTTGTTCGAATCACGATATTTTAATTTATAAACAATCAGTTTTTTGTTGTCCCAAACACCGCTTACTTTAATACGTTGATCAATTAGGCTGAGTGCATAAACAGGCTTGAATAGTAGTAAAACCATAAATAGGGCAATTATTATGGAAAAGAGAGATGTATTGCGTCTATTCATTTCTATATTTATACATCTTATTGATCAAATCCATGATTAAAAACGTGATAAAAAATTAAATTAATCCCTTCAAATGTATCTGTTTCTTGTGCTAACAGTTTCGACGCTATGTTTATCATTAGTGTTTCTGTTTGCAGAGCCTGTTTATTTTTATTCAGGCAATAAATGATTGCTGCTCCAGAGAATGCAAGGATGCGTGGGCAAACAAGCGGCCATAAATAACCAGCTGCTTTGTGGTAAATATTAACAGAGTGTTGCAAAGCTTTCTGGCAATCAATATGCGAATTGCTGATGATTCCCCAGAATAGAACATGTCCTAGAAAAAAACCAAAATCATAAGCCGGGTCTGCAACACTTGAACTCAGTTCAAAGTCTAAGATTCCAATTTTATCATCAAGAATGCGGATATTTTTTGGGCAGAAATCGAGATGAAAAAAACCGTGTTGAGCTGCTTGGCTACTTGCACATTTTAACTTTTCAAGATCATGTTTAAGTTGATCATAAGGATTGTTACTTAGTAACTTAACCGTTCGAAGACTAAGCAAATTTTCCCAATGTCTTAAGTCTGAGCCTGAATTACCCCAGAAAGGCTCAATTTGTTCAGGAGTACGGTGGCAATTTGCCAGGAAAGTAGTTACTTTTTCTATAACTATAGGATCAAAAACTCCTTTTTTAAAGTCTTCTTCCAGAAAATGGCCATTAGGGAGGACTTCACTCAGTATCAGTGTTTTGCTTTTGTTTTCAAAGTAAATTACTTCAGGAAGGTTAATCCGGTCATCGTTATGGCCTGACAGCCATTTTAATGCTCTGCGTTCTACATATAATCTTGTTCGAGGTTTTAGGCTGAGTGTTTGTCCCAGTTTTGCCGCTTTTACTGTATCGTTCGCATATTTAACAAAAAGTTGTTGACCTGTGGTTAGTTGGACACAATGTACTTGATCTGCTTTTGCTTTTTTTGCACTATGGATATTGTCAATTTCACCAATATTCTGTTGCTCAATGATGTCTCTTATTTTAGCTTTGGCAATATCGTGCATTTCCAGCATGCCTTGATTACAAATTTGCCAGACTTGCTCGCACTGCTTTGGAGTCAAATGATTGGGCAGGGCGCTAATAAATGCTGCAAATCCTGAACGGCCTTTTGCCAGCTGAGTACGTATGGCAGTTGCACCACCTGCTAAGGGCGGGGGAGATGAAGCGATTACTGATGCTGTGATAGCATGTTTCCTGGACAAGGAACTGATTTCACTGAATCGACCTAATCCATTTTTAAGTTCATCTTTACCCGCACAAAACAGCAGTGTATCGTCAGAATTAACGCGTTCAAAGTAACTTTGTGCATGTTTTACTGCGCTATGCGGGGCAAGCTCAATGCGTACTTTGGCAATGTCTTGTAGATAAATAGACCAGATTTTTGTTGCCACGTCGGGAACTAACGCTTTGGGTGTGCCGGGAATATGTCGACATCGGTTGCTGATAATGATGATGACTTCGTCAATATCAGGCCTTGATGCAAGACTGACAGCAGTATCAAAGTGAGCTAGATGGGGCGGACGAAATGCGCCCGGAAAAAGTGCCAGGCATCGGCCTTTGGTTTTTTTAGTGGTAGCCATATTAATTCTGAAAAGGGAGTTTCTTTAAAACAGGGACATTCGGAAATACTCTGCCTTGTAGCCAGCTAAGATATTTATTAAAATTTTGCAGAGTGCCAGTTTGCTGTTCAGGTTTTCCTACTAAGACTATGATAAGACAGATAAGAAGTGAACAATCAGGGTTAAAGCGTTCGTAACACGTATTCCAAGGTATGGAAGAATCCCATTTCAGCCATTTTTCAGCGCACATCCAGATAATTTTTACTCGCCAGTCATTTAGCAGTATTAGCAGTATTTTGTCTCTATTGAGATCATAATTAGTTCGAGGGGGGGGCATCATTATAATTTTTGTTATATTCAGAGGTTTTTTTTTGCTGGGTATAAAGTAGGCCATTTTCTAATTTGAGTAACTGATTTGCCCTTTTGATTAACACAGGCATATGAGAAATAATCAGGCATGTTTTATACTGACGTATTTGTTCAAGCGCGTTAACGATAACTTGTTGAGACTGTGCATCAATATTGGCCAAAGGTTCATCTAGCAATAAGATGGGTCGATTAAGCAGTAAAGCCCTGGCTAATGATAAACGGGCTCTTTGCCCACCTGAGAAATTATGGCCATCTTCATCCAGTATTGTTTCTAGTCCCATCGGCAATTGCCGGATATGATTTTCCATATCGACCTGTGCAAGTGTCTGCCAGATAAGTTTTTCATCAACCGGCTTATTATTTAAGCAGAGAGCATCACAAAGCTTGCCTGCAAATAGATGATGTTGCTGTAACATCACAGAAAATTGTGTGCGTAGGGATCGCAGAGATACGTCAGGATAAGGTTTGCCATCAATCAGGATATTTCCGGAAGTAGCTGTTAGTTGGCGCAGTATTAAATTAATCAGAGTGCTTTTTCCGCTACCGCTAGAGCCAGTAAGAACAGTGAGTTGTCCAGGCTTTAACAGGAAGCTGATATTGTGCAAAACTTGCGGTTCAGTCGATTGTTCTGAATAACTAAAACTGACTGAACGAAATTCTATGATACCTTGGCAATGAGATATTGTTTGCGCCTTTGGACTGTCTAGAATTGCTGGTTTCACGTTTAACAGGCTAGTCAAATGCTCTGCACGGGTTAAGCCTCGACTGACGGCAGATGCCATTTCATTGATTTTTTCTACCGGTTTTAGCAATTGCACCATATATGCTACAAAAACTGTTAAGTCTCCTATGGTCATTTGTCCGCGAAGAACAAAAAATGCTCCACCACCCATGATCAATGCGACAGCAAAACCATTAATGATTTGCATGCTACGTTCCATTCGTACCGCTGAAATTATTTCTGTTATCCCTGCTTGTAAACTAGCTCGATTGGCATGCAGGAACTTTTGCCGGATATAGTCTTCTGCACTAAGCGCTTGTCCGGTCGTCATTCCTTTTACACATTCCTGGGTATATCCTGAAACAATACCTTCCTGTTTACGTTTATAACGAGAACATTGGCGTAATCGACTACCGTGAAAACGAACCAGAATAGCCAGGAGAACCACCATAAAAAGTCCGGCTCCAG
>CAZNGU010000248.1:0-4450 GCA_964572325.1 uncultured Methylomarinum sp. | reverse complement strand
AGATTATGAAGCCAGTTTTAACCAGGTCTTAATGACTGTATCCGGGTTCAATGAAATACTGCTGATTCCTTGTTTCATCAACCACTGTGCAAAGTCAGGATGATCGGATGGGCCTTGACCACAGATACCAATATATTTGCCCTGTCTATTACAGCTGTCAATGGCCATTTTAAGTATTTTTTTCACCGCTGGATTACGTTCATCAAAACTGTCAGCAATGATGGAAGAGTCTCTATCCAGGCCTAATACTAGCTGAGTCATATCGTTAGAGCCAATTGAAAAGCCATCAAAATATTCTAAAAACTGTTCAGTCAATAAAGCATTAGATGGAATTTCACACATCATAATATGGCGCAGGCCATTTGTACCGCGAGCAAGACCATTTTCAGTTAGAAGCTCTGATATTTTAGCGGCTTCTTCCAGGGTACGAACAAAGGGCACCATGATTTCCAGGTTGCTGAACCCCATATCATTTCGTACTTTTTTTATGGCACTACATTCCATTTCAAAACAGCTTTGAAATTCAGGAGAAATATAACGAGAAGCCCCTCTAAACCCAAGCATTGGATTTTCTTCAATAGGCTCGTATTGCTTACCACCAATTAAATGCGCATATTCGTTAGATTTAAAATCAGACAGGCGAAGGATGACAGGTTCAGGTGAAAATGCAGCAGCAATGGTGGCAATGCCTTCAACTATTTTGCTAATAAAAAACTCTCGGGGCGATGCATAAGCAGCAATTAAGGGTTCAATTTGCTTTTTAAGTGAATCTCCCAATTGGTCATAATCAAGCAAAGCTTTGGGATGGATGCCAATCATATTATTAATAATAAACTCCATACGCGCTAGACCCACACCTTGGTTGGGAATCATGCAAAAATCAAAGGCACGATCGGGGTTTCCCACATTCATCATAATTTTGACAGCAATGTCTGGCATTTCCTTAAATTCCTGGCGTTGTATTTCATAATCTAATAATCCCTGATAGACATAACCATTATCCCCCTGGGCACAGGATACGGTAACAGACTGGCCATCTGTAATCGCTTGCGTGGCATGACTACAGCCGACTACAGCCGGAACGCCCAGTTCTCTGGCAATAATTGCCGCATGACAAGTACGACCTCCTCGATTAGTGACAATCGCTGCCGCACGTTTCATCACAGGTTCCCAATCGGGGTCTGTCATATCAGTTATTAAAACATCGCCTGGTTTGATTTTGTCCATATCTGCCAGGTCGGTAATAATACGCGCAGTACCCGAGCCAATCCGTCCACCAATAGCCCTACCTTCTATTAATACCTCGCTTTGTTCATTTAAGATATAATTTTCTACAACATCTGCTGACTGACTTTGTACTGTTTCTGGTCGTGCCTGAACAATATATATTTGTTTATCCAGACCATCTAAGGCCCACTCAATATCCATTGGACAAGCATAATGTTTTTCAATAATAACGGCTTGCCTGGCTAGCTCATGAATTTGATCATCATTGATACAGAAATGATTTCTTTGTTGGTCCGGGACATCTATAATCTGAACAGGCTCATCGTTTTGCTCAGAATAGTTCATGAGAATGGCCTTACTACCCAGGGTTCGTCGAATAATAGCCGGTCGTTCAGCAGCCAAAGTGGGTTTGTAGACATAAAATTCATCGGGATTAACCGCACCTTGTACTACTGTTTCTCCCAAACCATAGCTGCCTGTAATAAAAACCACATCCTCAAAACCCGATTCAGTATCCAGGCTAAACATAACGCCACTACAGCCTTTGTCTGAACGCACCATTTTTTGGATGCCAGCTGATAAGGCAACCAGTTCATGAGGAAATCCCTGGTGTTCTCTATAGGCAATGGCACGGTTGGTAAAAAGGGAGGCAAAAACTTTTCGAATGGCCGTTTTTATATTTTCTAAACCTGATACATTAAGAAAAGTTTCTTGTTGACCGGCAAAAGAAGCATCGGGAAGATCTTCTGCGGTAGCTGATGAACGCACAGCCCAGCTGACTTCACTGCCATATTCTAAGACTAAACTCTGATAGGCTTGATCAATTGCCGCTGTTAATTCTGTATGAAAAGGTGCATCTAATATCCAACGCCTGATTTGTGCTCCCACTTGAGTTAAGGCTTGAATATTGTTTATATCAAGCTGGGCTAAGGTCTCGTATATTTGCTGGTTTAAATTGTTTTCTTTTAAGAAATCCCTATAGGCTAATGCAGTTGTTGCAAAACCACCAGGTACTTTAACCCCTAAGGGGCGTAGATGACTGATCATTTCCCCTAATGATGCATTTTTTCCACCGACTTTCTCTATATCATTTTTAGATAATTCTTCTAATCTGTAGATATAATTATTCATGGCTCATCCCTCATTGTGAAATGTTGTGTGGTTTTAGTGGACAAAAAACTGATAATTTTTGTGGCTAGTTCTTCTATGGAACTGGATGTTGTATCTAATACCTCCAGTTTATAACGATTAAACATTTTTTGCGCTTGCCGCAATTCAGACTGACACTCAGAAAGTGTAGCATATCGACTTCCAGGGCTTCTTTTTTGGCGAATCTGTGATAGTCGATTAGGCATAATAGTCAGCGCAAGCACTTTATCAATATTATCTTTAATGGCTTGAGGTAAGTCTTGCCGCCTGAAATCATCTTCAGTCAGTGGATAATTGGCGGCACGTAAACCAAAATGCATGGCTAAATAAAGACAGGTGGGCGTTTTGCCAGAACGGGAAACACCCAGCAGAATAACATCGGCTAGTGCTAAATTTTGTAGACTTAAAGCATCATCATGTACCAGGGCATAGTCAACAATATCAATTCGGAGATCATAGTTCTTTTGATTTAGTAATGCATGTCTTAAGCCAGGTTTGTTAACAGGAGACAGCTTGGTATCAGCAGATAATTGATTGACAAAGCTATTAAAAACCTCATAGTAATGGCAGGGGGCGTGCTTTAGCAAAAGGTCAATTTCAAGATTGGGCATGGTGGCAAAAACAATAGGAAGGGCATCTGTTTCAGTATGCTCATGTTTGATTCGATTTATAAGTACCTGTGCTTTGTCAATGGTATTTATAAAAGGAATATGATGACATTGAAACTGTGCATCAGGAAATTGAGACAATAAACTTCTACCCAGGGCTTCAGCAGTAATCCCGGTGCTGTCAGAAACAAAATAGACGGTATAACAAGGGGTACTCATTTAGGCTATTTATAGTACGTTGATGAATTTTTTTATCTTGAGCAGACTCTTATAAGTTTACTCGGTTTTTAGATTAATGTTAGAAGCTAAAAACTTTAATCATTCAAAGTGTCTACGTTTTATTAGCTTCTCCAGAGAGAGAAGCTGGGATGAGGGGAAAAAAGAATAACGTACTCATAAGTGATAAAACCCCGAATCCATTTTAAGTCAGTTTTTTCGTTCATTAGAGGCGAATAGTCGTGCTATTTAACGAAAATGAACTGGAAAATGGCCAAAAATATTTTTGTTTGTAGCAGGTTTTCTATTCTCGGACAGCCTACTTTTATTATTGATTATGCTCAGTCTCAATGGGATTCGATGCTATTTTATCAATCATTTTTCGTACCGTTCGCACAATCATGGCTAAAATAAATAGAATCGAAATCGCTCCGAAACCTAATAGAGGATAGTTTACTGAGCTGGCGGAAGCTGTTGCACTAGCTATTGAGGCAATATGTTTGGCAGTATAGCCAAAATAAACCAGTGCAATGTTATAAATTAAAATGCCACTGCTACTCATAATATAAGGTTTGAACTTAACTTGACTGACAGAAAAAGTATAACTGAGTAAAGCAAAGGGTAATGGTAATAAACGTAATAAAAACATTATTTTAAAGTCATTATCGACTAATAATGTGTCAATATTTTCCAGAGTTTTATGTTTTGTTAACAATTCTTTTACCTTGTCCTGAAAAAAATAGCGACCCAGAACAAACATTACCGTCGCTGCCAGATAGGTTGAGATAATGATGTAAAAACTGCCGGTTGAGAGTGGAAACAGAACACCAGCAGCCACACACAATGCATCAACAGACAGAAAAAAAGGCGTTGCCACTGTGAACAACAGGATAAAAAAGGCTGGCCCCAGAGCACCCAGGCTTTTAATCCAGTTCTCTATACGTGGAATATAAAATTCAAACCAGTGTGCCGCCAGGCCTAATAAAATAATGCATCCAATAGCCAGCAACAGACGTAAATATAAAGTCCGACAGCCAATATGATGACAGGTGTTATTTAACGTCAACTATATATACTCCTGTTCTACTATCCTTTATAGTGATATTTTTCCCAATAAAAAAATCAAGACTGATAATTATAAGGGTATTGTATAAAAACTACCGACTCAAACCTACATAGCCCATATAAATCTATACAGATATTATTTCTTTACATTGCAAATATTTTACAAAAAAGTAACCTGATATTGC
>CAZNGU010000247.1:0-4460 GCA_964572325.1 uncultured Methylomarinum sp. | reverse complement strand
TATGATGCGGATCGTATTGAAGAGTTAGCGTCCGTGCCTGATGATCAGGATTTATATCAAGCACAACTGGATTTATTTTTGGATCCAAATGATCCTGAAGTTATTAAACAGGCAAAAATAGATGGCATTCCTGAGTCCTGGATGGACGCTGCACGTCAATCCCCTATTTATAAATTAGCGGTTGATTGGAAAGTTGCTTTTCCATTACACCCTGAATATAGAACCATGCCCATGGTCTGGTATGTACCGCCACTATCACCGGTTCAATCTCAAATTGATCAGGGTAATCTGCCAACAAAACCCGATGGGGTTATTCCAAGCATTGAAACACTACGCTTGCCGATGAAATACCTGGCTAATATGTTTACTGCCGGTAAAGAAGAACCCATCGTATTAGCCTTGAAACGTATGATTGCCATGCGTAGTTTCTTTCGCTCATTGAATGTGGAACAAAAAACCGACCTCTCGGTACTTGAAGAAGTCGGCTTAACGGAAGATCAGGTGCGTGAAATGTATCGTTATATGGCGATTGCCAATTACGAAGACCGCTATGTCATCCCAACAAGTCATGAAGAACTCCGTCAGGAAGATTTTCTTGGCTTTCAGGGACAAAACGGTTTTGAATTTGGTAATGATGGGTGCAGTATTAGTCCTAAAGCTTCACTGTTTCCGGATAAACGAACCAAATCAGCAGATAATCTGCAAGTCGTTGAATTTTTTCCTTACACGCCTGCGGCCAAAATCTCTGAGGGAGAAGGCGCATGACCCAGATATACAAAATAATATCCGTTCTATTGCAATATCCCAGTAAGGAATTAGTTAAAAATTGGGATGAAATAAAAAAAGTCACTGCTGAATTACCGAACCTTAATAGTGGAGATAAAACACTGATTCATGGTTTTATTGATTGGGCTTCACGCTTATCACTGACTAAATTACAGGCAGAATACGTTAACAATTTTGATATGACCGCTGAAAATTCAATGTACCTTACCTATCACTTGTTTGATGAACAAGACCGGGAAAGAGGACCCGCATTGATAGAACTGGCTGAATTATACAAATCAACAGGTATTGAAATTGGTGATGGTGAATTACCGGATTATTTACCTCTTATTCTGGAATACGTCTCCACCATGAATGATGAAGCCAGTGCACTTGCCTTTTTGCAACAAACCTCGCAAGCGGCCGGCATTATCGCGTCTAATCTTGAAAAAAATGAAAGCCCATACGCACCTCTAGTCAGAATAGTGGAGCGTCATGGTCATGTAGCAGAAATTGCAGCATAGGACTCATTATGAACTTAACAAATTTCCTCTTTGGTGTTTATCCTTATATTGCTCTAACTACCTTTTTATTAGGCAGTCTGATTCGTTTTGACAGAGAGCAATATACCTGGAAAGCTGACTCCAGCCAATTATTTGAAAAAGAACTATTACAAAAAGGCAGTATCCTCTTTCATATTGGTATTATCGCCCTATTTTTTGGCCATTTTGCGGGCTTATTAACCCCTCATCAGTGGTTTTTAGACTGGGGGGTTTCTGATATGATGCACCAGACCATTGCAATCAGCCTGGGCGCTGCTTTTGGTAGTATTTGCATGATGGGTGGTGTTATATTATGGAAACGCCGCATGTATAATCCCAGAGTGCGAGCCAATAGCCGCTTTATGGATATTTTTATTCTGGACTGGATATTAGTGACCTTAGGTATAGGCTTGTTGACTATTCCAATATCCATCTATCATGCCTTTAATGGTGATGCCTCCATTATGATCAATCTATCAGAGTGGGCACAAGCCATTATAGCCCTTAATCCCAGCCCTCATTTTTTAGACAGGGTGGATATTATTTATAAAGTACATTTATTCTTTGGCATGAGTGTATTCTTCTTGTTTCCATTTACTCGCCTGGTTCATATCTGGAGCATGCCATTGGGTTATATGTTTAGACCGTATCAGATTGTACGCACTAAATTTGTTAAGCAGCGATGAGTTTATAACGGAGGAATTAATGCCGGTAAAGGAAATATTATTAGGTGCCAGCAATGGCACACAGATTTTTATGGATCTTGCCATGGCCAATCGGCATGGCGTTATTTCTGGTGCAACGGGTACCGGCAAAACAATTTCCTTGCAGATACTGGCAGAGAATTTTTCTCACCAGGGTGTACCGGTTTTTTTAGCCGATATAAAAGGTGATTTATCAGGCATTAGCAAAGCCGGGAAAGCACATAAAAAAATCACAGAGCGAATAGAAAAAATACACATTGATGATTTTAATTTTCAGGCCAATCCTACCGTTTTTTGGGATATTTTTTCAAAGCAAGGCCACCCAGTACGAACTACTATTTCCGAATTAGGCCCATTACTCATCAGTCACATGCTGGAATTAAATGATACTCAAACCGGTATCATTTACAGTTGTTTTAAAATCGCAGACGACCAAGGCTTACTGTTACTTGACTTAAAAGATTTCCGCTCCATGCTGATCTGGATGAGTGATCATTCCAAAGAGCTAAAAAGTGAATATGGCAATATCTCAGCTGCCAGTGTTGGTGCTATACAAAGGCGATTACTGGTTTTAGAAGAACAAGGTGCAGAGCAATTTTTTGGGGAACCTGCTGTACAACTCCAGGATTTTTGCCGCACTGATTTTTCCGGACATGGTGTTATTAGTGTGCTTGATGCCACCATATTAACGCAAAAATCCCCTCGTTTGTATGCGGTGTTTTTATTATGGTTACTCTCTGAATTATACGAAAACATGCCAGAAGTGGGTAATCCCGACAAACCCAAACTGGTTTTGTTTTTTGATGAAGCCCATTTATTATTTGATCAGGCACCTCGGGTACTCATCAATAAAATTGAACAAATTGTGCGCTTAATCCGTTCAAAAGGAATAGGTGTTTATTTTATCAGCCAAAGCCCTCTGGATATTCCAGAAGATGTACTGGGTCAGTTAGGTCTAAAAATCCAGCATGCACTCCGCGCCTATACTCCTAAAGACACTAAAGTCATTAAAGCTGTCGCCGACACTTTTCGCAGCAATCCAAAGTTTGATGTAAAAAAAATCATTACCGAACTAAAAACAGGCGAAGCATTAATCTCGGTGTTAAATAAGGATGGTAGCCCTACACCAGTAGAAAGAGTATTAGTTCGTCCCCCTGAATCGCAAATGGGAGCTATCACTCCAGCGGAAAGAAAAGAAATAATGTCGCGCTCGCCCTATAGTGGTCAATATACAGAGCCGTTAGACAGGGAATCAGCCTATGAAGTTCTTAAAAAAAGAGCGGAACAGACGCGTATTGAAAATAAAAGTCAAAGCCAGTCAAAGAAAAAAAGCTCAAGATCCAAACGATCGAGCAATAGACAAAGTGCAGGAGAAGCCTTGTTAAAAAGTGCCGCGAGAAGTATTGGAAGTCAATTAGGACGACGACTGATTCGCGGCATTCTGGGGTCTTTGCTTAAGTAGCTTTTTTGAACTTGTTCCAGATCATTACCAACTCTATGTTAATTGAAAAAATAGGGTCAGAGTAATATTTATGTAACAATTGCGTTTTAAATTTTAACGATGGTCAAAATGGGGTGAAACCTGACAGATTTAGTTTGACACGAGGATGCACTGGTTAGGCAACTTTTAACGCATGTGCACCTAATTTATTTTTATATTGTTTAACTTGCCAAAGATCATAGCTCACTTGGTGTCCTATCCAGCTTTCTGCGCTACCTCCTAAAGCAATTGATAATCTAACTGCCATTTCTGGTGTTACACTTCCACTTCCATTTATTATTTTTGACAATGTTTTTCTACTAACAGCTAATGCTTTGGCCGCTTCTGTAATACTTATTTTTGCAGGTTCTAACCATAAGCCTTATATAACCTCACCTGGATGAGGTGGATTATACATTTCCATAATTCCTCCTAATGGTAATCCTCATAATTTACAATTTCCGCATCGCCTTCATGAAACCGGAAAGTAATGCGCCAATTAGCTTGTATTGTTACAGACCATATGTCTTTTCTATCTCCTTTCAATTCATGTAGTTTAAGAAATGGAATATCCATATCCTGAATTGTTTTTGCTTGGTTTAATTGAGCAAGAATTAGACGTAACCGTTTGGAGTGTTTTGCTTGAATACCTGCTTTACTACCAGCTCGATAGAATTATTGGGTCTATGTTGAATAAAGCTTTTTATCATTAAGTTAATTGTAACCATTTAGTACTCATATTACAATTTTTTCATCGCCTAGAAAGCTAGGGGTCAGATACAATGTCTTTCAATGCAACACCAACTGTAAAATATTTATTATTCACGTACTTCCATTAAATATTTCCTGTCAGAAATATATCACAGAAAGACCTGGCTCTGATTTTCCTTTGCATAGCCTTATCATCCTTTTATTTTTAAACATAATGCTTGAAATAACCAGGCGCGGTTTTTGCGGTCGCCGTTAATT
>CAZNGU010000246.1:1720-4477 GCA_964572325.1 uncultured Methylomarinum sp. | reverse complement strand
TTACCCGTTCTATAGCACCTTCCCATATTGTTTCCGTTTCATCTACTTTTAACAGCTCTCCAACAAAAGGCAGGTTTTCTTCAGCAATAGCTATTGTTTCTGCCAATTGTTGCCTTATTCGTAAATTGCTTAGGGGAATATTGCTTTGCCGTGCTTTTAAAGACTTAATCTCATCTTGCAATTGCTCCGCTTGCTGATTAAATTGGTTGCGTGCAATGGTGACATCAATTTTTTGTTTTTCTATTTCGGCTTGCTGGTTTTCGATGATTTGTTGTTTCTTTTCAGCAATTAAACGGTTATCAAGAAAACTATCGCTGTCACGAGCAGAGCTTAATTCTAATTGATCACAATAGCCCTGATATTTAAATGCTAATTGCTTTTTTTGTTGCTGAACTACTTGCAGTCGGCTAACTTCCGCACTAATATCATCCAGGCGACGACCACCATTGTCTTCAATGCTTTGCTTTAGTTGTAATTGTTGTTCTCTTAGCTGATTTAATTCGATATTCTGACGCTCTAAGCGACGTTGATGCTTTTCTAACTCAAGCTCTCGTTTGCCAATACGCTTATTCAGTAACTGTATTTTATGTTGTGCAAAAAAGGCTTCCAATGCTTCACGACATCGGGTTTTTTCGCTATGCTGCTGCTCAAGAACTTGATGTTGCTCAAAATCGACCAACATGGGTTTTAATAAGAAAAGCTGATCTTTAGCCTTTAATACGGCCTCATGTGCACGATTAAGATTATCAAATTCCTGGCAGATTGAGTTAATTCGTTCTTGAACTGGAGGAGCTTCCAGCATATGCAGACGCACAAAATCAGTCAGATTACCCACCGCTTTCATTGACACCGTTTGGTATAACAATTCCAGAGCCTGCTCACTTTCTATGCCTAAGCGTCGGCGAAATTCTGCTGAATAATCTTTAAACGTCTCAAACATCTGTAAATGTGCTCGTCGTTTTAAGCGTTTTTTTAAATCCAGGATATCACTACCGAATTGGGAAAAATGCTCCTTTATCGTTAAAGGCTCTGTGCTTAGACAATAAAATCTGGCAGGTTGGTTTTGTTCTTCTTTACACCAAAAAACCTGCGCAATAGTGACATGGCTATCATATCCCTGATTATAAAAATAACCGAGTAACACGCTGTAATTATTGGTATCGCGCAATGCCACCTGTTTTGACGATAAATTTTCGACATCTTTTTCACTCTTATAATGTCCTCTTACATATGAGGTTAAATTACGTTCCTTACTTTCTGCACCTGCCGCCTTGTTATAGATTATTTTTTGTGAGGGAACTAATAACGTGGTTAAAGCATCAACCAGAGTAGATTTGCCAGAACCGATATCACCTGTTAATAATGCATTTTCGCCTTCTGGCTTAATAAGCCAGATATGTTTATCAAATGTCCCCCAATTAAACAGTTCAAACCGATGCAGTCTAAAACCAGCTAATTTATCATCATCAATAAAATCCAGTTCAATCTGTTGGTTGGGCATAATCCTGATAGCTTTGTAATTTTTCTTTAAAATCTGCTGTCCAGTCGGCATCAATCAAGGCAATAATTATCCGTTGAATTTCCAGGTTTTCCTTATCGTTCTTTAATTTTCGTAAAAAACCCAATTCAGTGACTTTGTTAATGGTTGCACTAATGGATGCAGCAGTTTGTGCTTCATTACTTTTTTCGGGCATAAAAACCAGCATAGTATTGATTAATTCCTGTCTGGATACTATTACCCGGGTTTCAGCTCCAGAGCTATCTGCTTCAGCCATTTTTTTACGTAGTAAAACGCATAACAGGCTAATAGGATAACTCAAAGGACGACGAATAATGAGTCGTGGTAATGCATTGCTCTCATCTTCGGTATCAGTTTTAATCTGTGTTAACCAGGCATAGCCTTCGTTATCATCAATCTCTAAATCCAGGCCAATGACTTTTACATAGTCCAGAACCTGTGTTTGTAATTCCAGTAAATCATTCCATAATGCCGGCTGTTGGCTCCTGAACAAAATGCCTTTGAGGAGATGAATGACTACGGGGGATAGATTGGGCAGAGGGTGTTCTTCGTCTGTCATTTATTTCCAGTTGCCTTATATATTCAAATTTGAAAATCTTTCAAAAAATATATATTTCCAAGATCTTTAGCCTTTCGGTAATATTTTTTATCGGCTGTAATTAAGCAAGCTCGTTGCTGAATGGCTACGGCGTGATATAAGGTGTCAAACAAATGATGATTTAGTTTAATCGCTAATTCACTTGCCATTTGATAAATTTCTACATTATCACAGATGGGAAACTCTAAAACATCTAATAATTGAATGCTTCGTTTACATTGTTCGACTTGAACACGCGATAAAACTGCGATTACTTCAGCTTGCCAGTGAACAGGCTGAAACGGACTTAAACTTGCTTTTTGTACCGCTCTAAAAATCTGAACAGCTTTATCCGCATCTTCCTCTGCTTCATTGTCTGGAATAAACCATTTTATCGTGACGCTTGCATCGATGACTACATTCATTTCCTAAGCTCTTGACGAGCATTGCTAATCTTTTCAGGTGAAACTATGGCTTGTTTTTCCCGCAATGCAAGAATGGCATCAATAGCATTATGTCTTCTTTTCTTTATCCTATTTTCTTCAATGGCACGTTTCATCAAACGGGTTAAAATTGCACTTTTATTTTCTTGTGCAAACTCTTCATTGAATGCTTGTTTTACCTCTTCAGGAACACTGAAATTTACTGTAGCCATAAGCTT
>CAZNGU010000246.1:0-1620 GCA_964572325.1 uncultured Methylomarinum sp. | reverse complement strand
TGAATGCTTGTTTTACCTCTTCAGGAACACTGAAATTTACTGTAGCCATAAGCTTACTCTATTGTTGAAATATTCAACAATAGAGTAACATGTCATTAAAATAAAGAACAAGATTATGTTAATTTTTTTCCAAATAAATTTCCTTAAAATCTTGTAAAAATAATATTCGGCATCCTGACTGATTTTTTTATTTCTTTCTCATTTAGCCACGAAATTTTTACCTCTTTGTCGGTATTGATCAAGGCATTGGCATTATCCTGGCAGGCCAGGTTCATATAAGCAATTAACTCACTTAAGCCTTTTTCTAGAGGATGTTGTTGGCAAATCTCCTGCAAGGTAATTTGTTGTTGACCCTGTAATGCTTTATTAATTCGTGCTTGTAATATCTCATTATCGACATAGTGCTGGGTATACAACAAATCGCTGCTAAATTCTGCAGTACCTGCTGTTAGTTGTTCATCCGAAATAAGAGGTCGGCTAGGTGGTCGAAACAAGCCACGAGATACTGGTAATTCTATTTGCGCTTTTATATCATCAATAAAAGTAAAGTCTTTATCTTTAGGATGTGCTTGTTTAACCAAGATGGCAGACTTCTCTATCTCATAAATAATCGACATAATACGTTTATTTTCTAACCAAACCTGATCATCTAAATAACGTCGTAATTGCTCTACCAGACTAGAGCTGGTTCTTTGAACTTTTTCACCTGCTTCTAATAAATGATATTTCATTTTTGGCAATAGCTCGTCTGGCTGACAGCTTTTTACTTCTTCCAAAGCCAGCACTTTTTGAATCAAATCATTAAATTCTTCTTGTTTTGCTGGAGACATTAATAAGCCCCAAAATGCCTGGAAGCTTTTACCTTGATCAGAGTCACCAATTTCATCCCGTTCAACAAAAATATCATCTAATAAGTCACCTTTGCTTTTCTGACTCATGGCTATTTTTTCACGAGTGCTTCGGTCAAGTTGGCGAAAATTATCTTCAACCTGTCTAAAGTCCATTAATAAACTTCGCGCTGTTTCTTCAAGCTGATAAAAACGCTCTTTCACTTGACGAGGGTCATATGTAATAACTTCACCTTGTTGTAATCGAGAAATTTCAGTATCTATTTCTGCTTTTTGGCGTTCTAATTCGCTTATTCTTTGTTGTGGATCGGTCTGAGTACTTTGTAAAATAGTTTCTAATAATTCAAACACAGTTAATAAGCGTGATTCTGTACCTATAAATTGCTTTTGCTCTAAACTGCGCAACCACTCAATTGCTTTTTCACTAGCAGGGCTTATATCAAATTCTGCTTCATCGCTGTTTTCAGCATAATATTTACGTAAAAAGGCATTATTGCCACTTGCCCAGTCAGTTAAATAGGCTTTTGCTGTTTTGGGATATTTATCATGGTGAATTTGGCGTAAGTGAAACAAGGTGTCTTCCAGCTTTTCAGTCAATTCACTTTGTTTTAGAGAGCGACAATTGGTTTGAATAAAGGTACGGTAAAAAAAGCTGATTATTAGCGCAGCATTATCTGCATTGAGTAAACGCCAGGTTGGGTGCTGTCGTAATTTAAGTAAGTAATCGTGATCCATCAGTTAAAGTTCCAGAGCTGGGTTTTATCAAAAATTA
>CAZNGU010000245.1:0-4478 GCA_964572325.1 uncultured Methylomarinum sp. | reverse complement strand
ATGTACAACTTAAACTCAGTGAATTATTGTCTTGACTCAGGGGTCCACTTTACTCTCTGGTCTCTGTGTCTATTTTATTACATTATCAATTTGGATTTATGTCGTATTAATTGGGTAAAAAAATCAGGAAATCACTTTTAATATACTCATACCATTCGGTTTTTTTGTCATCTTTATTTGAGTTTTAATACGTTTCCGTACGCCCTCAACATGTGAAATAACCCCAACTAGTTTGCCGTGAGTTTTTAAACTTTCCAGTGTTGTCATTGCAGAATAAAGCGACTCAGCATCAAGATTACCAAAACCTTCATCCAGAAATAAAGAATCCAGCGCTTGCCCATCGTTTGCCATTTCTGATAATGCTAATGCTAATGCCAGACTAACAAGAAAGCTCTCTCCACCGGATAATGTTTTGGGTAATCGTCTAATATTTTTTTGTTTAGTATCTTCAATTTCTAATGCCAAGCCATGTTCGCTCTCGGCTTTTCGTAAATAATATCGACCACTGATTTTTTCTAAAATTTGATTGGATGCAGACATTAATTTATCTGCCATGCCTTGCTGTACTTTATGTCGAAAATGTATGCCATTCTCAGCAGTGATAAATTTAACTTCTTTCTCACACGCTTGCGCTATCTCTTTTTGGCTTTCCAATTGTTGTATTATTACATCATACTTTTCTTGCAACAGCTCTTCTTTATTCAACTTGTTTTGTAAAGATTCAACTTCCTGTTTTGCAATATATAGCTTTTCTTTAATATCTTTACTCAGTACCAGGAGCTCATCTTCTGTTTTATCCTCTGACTGTGTTGCTTTTGCACGATCCAGTTCTGTCTGGGTTTGTTCCTGGTTTTTCCATATCTGCTTGATTCGTTGAGTTAATTCTAGTCGTTTCTGTAATATATTTGATCTGCTTTTAACTAATTCAACATTATTTCTCAATACATTTAAATCGCCTGAGGCAGTGTCTTGACAGTTTTCTAACAAACTTTCTTTTAAGGTAGCTGAATCATTTTCCTGTTGCACCAATACAAGCTCTATATCTGCAATTAATTTTTGCTTTTCTAGCAAAGACAAATGTAAATCAAGTTGTTCTTCTTTTTGTATTAAATCTCTGTTGCGCTCAATATCACGGCTTATTTCTTCAACTTTAAGTAAAGATGTAGCTATTTTTGTTTCCAGGTTTTGTATTTCGTCAGTGAGTGTTTTTATATGCACTTTCCTTGAATTATATTCCTGTTTACGTGCCTTTAAATTTTGTTCCAATTCATCTTGCTTAATTTTTTTACTCGGCAGTTTTTCACCTAACACAGCAAGTTGCTGTGTTATTTTGACTTCCATCTCTTGCACTTTCTGCTGAATACTAGAAACCGTTTGTTCCCATTCTTCTGACTCGTCAGGTCGATCAGTTATTTCCAAGTCCAACGCTTCCGCTTCTTTACTTAGCCGCTCCAGTGTCTTTTTATTGAGTTCAATGGCAGATTCTGCCTTTGCCATTGAATCCTGTTGCTTAATATATTTTTTGATTAAATTATTTAGATTAGATAACTCCTGTTTTTCTTTTTTTAACAAATCTTTCATTTCCGAAAGATTATCAATGTCTAAATCCATACCCGCAATATTTAATTTATTGGCCAGGATATTCCATTGCGAAGTAATAATCTGTAGGTGGTCATCTTTTTTTCGATCAATTTCTGCCTGTTTTTTTGCTGCCGAAATTTGTTTAAGTAAACCAGCGGCATCAGACTTTAAGCTATTTATTTTCTTATGCTGCTCTTTTAAAATATGTTTTGAATTTGAAACCGCCGGTGGATATTCCAGATAGGGATGATCCAGAGCACCGCAAAGAGGACAGGCTTTTCCATCCTCTAAATACTTTCTATCCCCCTGCATTTTTAGTAAAAGTGCTTCATTAAAAACGGCTGCTTCTAAAGTACTTATAATTAATTGTTCTCTCCCTATTTCCAATTGTAATAGTTCTGATTCCTGGATTAATTCCTGTACTTCTCTATCTGCTCCTTTGCCAATAAATAATTTTGCAAAGCCCCCTTTTTTACTTAACTTTGCATTAACACTCGCCAGGTCATTTAACTCCTTAAATTGCTCAATCCGATCCTGCTGTTCTATTTTCATATCCTGCAACTCATCCAGAGTATAACCCTCAGTCATCTCCTTTAACAATTGTTCATCCGCTGCAATTTGAGCCTGTAAACCTGAACTTTTTTTAGTCAGTACCTGACTGTTTTCTTTTGCTTTTTTTAAGTTATCAGTGGTATTTTTTGACCAGTTTAAATAAATTCGTTGTTTTTCCAACGCTTCTGTCATTTCCTGTTTAAGTCCAGATAGCTGTGATATGTCTGGAAAGTTATCCAGCAAATTCTGATCAGATACATGTTCCTGTAACCAGAACTCAGTCGGTTCTAAAATAGATTTTTTTTCAACTATATGTTGATTCATTGATTGCACTAAAGCATTTTCTTGCTGAAATACTGACTTTAACTCATCATGCTTTAACTTTATTTGATCTATATAATTTTTTTGCTGAGTAAGTGTTTTATTAGTGTCGGGGGGTATTTGCTCAGAATCACTCTGAATATTCAGTTGTTTTTGAAACAATTCAAGTTCGCTACGATAAGCCGCTAATATTTTTTTACTTTGCTGTGTTTCTGCGACTTTATTATCCAGTGTTTTTAAATCATCCTCAAAATCTTGAGTTAATGTTATGGCTTCAATTTTATCCAGTTTTTTCTGATTCTCTTGCAACTGACTATCAATCAGTTGTTGTTGACTGCCAAGTGAATCTACCTGGCTTTCTAATTTACTAATTTTCTGAATAGAAATTAATTGTTGATAAACCGCATCATCTTTTTGTTTTAACTCGATATGTTGTTCTTTAAAATCAGCTAAATCCATTTCCTGGGCTTCTCTACTGATTTTATCTATAACAGGAATAGCATTTAGGTCTTGTTCTAATTCTTGTAAACGTTTTTGAGCATCAGCATTTTTTTCTTCTGCCTGCTCTTTATGCTGTTGATAAATACCCGTGCCACTTATTTTTTCCAGGATATCCATTCGCTCACTATCCAGCGCATTTAAAAAAGCAGAAGAATCTCCTTGGGCTAACACCATGGATTTACTAAATTTATGGAAGTCCATGCCGGTTAAATGAGCTACGCGATCCCTTACTTTCTGGGTGCTGTCTGCGATTAATTGCTCAGTACCATTTAGATGAAACAAACTCATTTCAGGTGCCAGTAAAGCAGCCGTTGAATCCCGGTTTTTTCTCTGCACCCGCCAACTTGACCTATAAGTCTGTTCATCCAGAAAAAATTCAATTTCAGCAAAACTTTCAGCCGTTGTTTTAGTCATCACATGATCAGCTGGCCTGTCAAAACGGAATGTTTCTCCGTACAAAGCCAAAGTAATAACATCCAAAATACTTGATTTACCGGAACCATTAGGTCCGGTAATAGCAAAAACACCACTTTCAGAAAGGGGAACCTGATCAAAATGAATGCGATTTTCGCCTTGCAGGGAATTGATATTTTTGAAATAAATACTGAGTATTTTCATAGCCTAATGATATAGAACTGGCATTGCTTTAAAATGCTTTATTATATACCTTGATGAGTTATCTTGCGGAGTTAGCCTTCTTCAATACTGATAATAACATCAAGCTCGCCATATTTAGGCCTGAGTATTTGATATTAGGCAACTCGCAATAAATAACCCACCAGCCTTACTTGTCTTTTTATCCGTCTTCTGCGGTGCAACTCCAGTCACATAGCTTGCTATGTTCCCTGCGTTGCGCCTTGAATACGAATAAAAATCCTGCGCAATCCTGGTAGCTTATTTATTGCGCGTTACCTTAAATTTAGTATTTTTATATTTTTATATGAATTTGAACTTTTGCTCAAATGATTAGCAAAAAAAAACCCGAATATGTAGTTACATATCCGGGCTTTTTTGGCTAATTAACAAATAGTTTATCTGCCTCGTTTCCTTAGCCTATCCAGAGTTCTTAGTTGTGATATAGCCTGTGATAATTCTGCCTGCGCTTTAGCATAATCAATTTTTCCAGATTTATCTGTCAACATTTCTTCTGCTTTTGCTTTAGCTTCCAGGGCAGAAGCTTCATCAATATCTTTGGCTCTTATGGCCGTGTCTGCCAAAACAGTAACCAAATGCGGCTGAACTTCTAAAATACCACCAGAAACATAATACTCCTGTGTTTCTGTATCACTCACCTTAACCCGTACTTCACCCGGAAGCAGGTTGGTTATTAATGGCGCATGACGTGGCGCAATACCCACTTCACCCAGCTCAGCCGGTGCAAAAACCATTTCCGCTAATCCAGAGAAAATTTCATTCTCAGCACTAACGATATCTACATGTACAGTCATGGTCATAATATCTCCTAAACGGATTACATTCCTTTGGCTTTTTCAACCGCTTCATCAATGGTTCCTACCATATAG
>CAZNGU010000244.1:0-4479 GCA_964572325.1 uncultured Methylomarinum sp. | reverse complement strand
CCTTCATCAACCATGGCCATAATGGAATTAGATTTACTGTAAAACGCTGGCATGGGAGGGAAAACAATGGCACCCATTTCCGTAACACTGGCCATATTACGAATATGGGCTAAATTTAACGGCGTTTCACGTGGCATGATAACGACTTTACGGCGCTCCTTTAATGCCACATCGGCAGACCGGGAAATTAAATTATCACCAAAGCCATGAGCCACTGCCGATAAAGTTTTCATGGAACAGGGAGCAATAATAACCCCCTCTGTTTTAAATGAACCGCTGGCTATACTGGCTGCTATATCATTCACCCCATGAACTACATCAGCCAATCCATATAGTTCAGATCGTTCCATATCTCTTTCATACTTTAAATTAACCAGGCCTGCCGACGAAATCACTAAATGAGATTCCCATTCATTCTGTTTTTGCAGTATTTGTAACATTCTTACGCCGTAGATTGCACCGGTTGCGCCTGTCATGGCAATGACTAGTCGTTTTTTTTGCATCATCCAATGCTCTCTATTAATCGATCGGTGGCATCAACCAGGGTGTGTATCATTTCTTCTCCACTGGCAATATGTCCAGAATTTTTTAATGCCATAAATTCCGCTTCAGGCAATGCTGTCGACAAACTAAATCCTGCTTCTATGGGACAGACCAGATCATGTCTGCCGTGTACAATAATAGTGGGAAGCTGTTTTAGAATATTACAGGCCATTAAAACCTGGTTTTCCTCAATAAAATAATTATTTTTAGCATAATGCAGTTCCATTTGCACTTGTTTTACCACTTTTTCTGAAATAGCCTGATTTTGATCTTTTTCCTTAAATTCACCCAAAAGCGCAACTTGCCCACCCCAATTCATCCAGGCTTTAGCTACACGTCTTTGGGTCAATTCATCCTTGGCAAAAATGGCATCATAGAGCTTTTCAACAATATCAGGCTCTGATTGTTTAGGTACACTGTTTATTAATTGTTGCCATTTTTCCGGATAAACCCTCCCTACACCCGTTTCTCTGACAAACCAGTCAGTGTCTTTTTGTCGCGCTAAAAACACGCCACGAATGACCATGCCTAATACTTTTTCTGGATGTTGCTGGGCATATAATAAAGTTAAGGTACTGCCCCAGGAGCCACCAAACAATAGCCATTTATCAATATCCAATTGCTTTCTAATGTTTTCCATATCATCAATTAAATATTGCGTACTATTATTTTTTAACTCCGCAAAAGGTAGAGACTGACCACAGCCGCGCTGATCCATAAGAATGATATGATATTTTTCTGGATTAAAAAAACAGCGATGATGCGGTTTTGTTCCTGAACAGGGACCACCATGCAAAAAAATGACGGGAATACCTTGTGGATTACCTGATTGTTCTACAAAAACAGAATGCTCACTTTCTGTTTGCAAATAAAATTGATGGAATGGTTCTATCGCTGGGTACAGAGACTTCATGATTGGCTAGAAAAAGGGAAATAATTGTTATTTTTGTTGGGCTAGAATTTCTGTAATCAACTCAAGCTTTTCAGTATTCTTTAGAAAACTATAAACGGCTTTAGAACGATTGAAATAGTCTTGCATTTCCTGCCAACGATGTTTTTTTCTATAGAATTGAGCTAATTCAAATAAGGTAGCTGCTGTACCTGCTCGCGACAAGTTTTCTTTGTACAAAAGAAGTGCCTGCTGCATTTTTGATTCGGCTTCATTATCTTTTTCTTTTGTCGTCACATCATATTGTAATAATAAATCAGCTTGAAAACGAAGCAAACGAGCTGTTCTGTTAGTACTTTTATTAGCTGTTTTCTGGAGGGCATTAGCATATCGGTTAGTCCACAATAATGCATCCTGCTTTTTCAAAAAAGCAATGCGGGTCAGGCTGGCAATGGCGGCTAACTGGATGTCATCAGGAATAGTGTTAAGCTTATCATTTTCAAAAATAGGTAAGAGCTTTTGCAAAATAGCTTCTGCTTTACTCAACTGCTTTTGTGCTAATGCGTTAAGACCGTATAGCAGGTTTATACGAGGATTATAGTGTTGATAGGCAGCATATTTTGTAATTTCACCCGCCTGTACTAAGTACTGTTTGCTTTTCGTGTGATCATGTAAAGCTAATGAGACCTCCGCCAGGTTAAGAATACTGAGCAAAACCCCTTCCTGATCATCTATTCCTTGAGAAAGCTGTAATGCCTTAGAAAAAAAAAGCTGGGCTTTGCTCCATTGAGCATTATTATAAGCCTTTATCCCATCATTACTGTATTCTTCAATATCTACTAAAACAAGGGGTTTTTTGCTTAAGTTTCCAGCACAACTATTGATAAAGAAACAGGCGAGTAAAAGAGATAAATAAACCCCAGGACTAGTACCGCTGCTCTTTTTCTTTGATGAATAGAAGTGTTGATATAGTGTCGATTTAAATAAAAACCCTAATAACATTATTAATCCAACTAAAATAGGTGCTGCACTAGTCATGATTTGAATGTGCCGGTATCAATTGCTGTTTTGTTTTTTGCGCATTATTAGATAGAGGCCAGGTATTTTGTACGCTATCAAGCAGATTGTCTGTTTTAGATAATGCCCGCTTCACATCCACTGTAGTCCCTGGTATTTCATTTAATTCACCATTTATCAATGTTAAGGCAGTATTTGCCTGAGCTATTATTTCATGGAGTTCTTGCACTAATTTGGGAAGACTCTGTGTCGCTCCACGCGCATCTTTGAGCAAAAGATCTGTATCTTTTAAAACGGGCTCTAACTGGCGTAATCTTTGTTTTGCGATAGCAATAATGCCTTGGGCTTCGCTCAAAATATGTGCACCCGACTTTACAACTACTTTTAAATCCTGTTCTACATCCTTATCAAATACAGCGGCTCCCAAAGTACCATGCCCACTGGCAATTTGTTCAATGATTGTATGGACATTTCCCAAAGTTTGTTCTAGTCTCGGTAAAATAGTATCTACTTTGCCTAATAATTTTTGGCTGTCAGCTGCTTGAATAAGATTGGCCACACTTAATATCAAATCATTTAATGATGCTGTTTCTTCAACCGGTATAGTTGAACCTGCTGCTAGCATGGGTGCATCAATGGAATCTGAATTTATTTCTATCAAGGCACTGCCAATACCCCCTAAACGATTGACCAAAGCTTTGGCGCCTACTCTAATAAGTGCTTGTCGCCGTTTGTATACCTCTATTGTTACGTGAATATGCCCGTCTTTAGATAAACGTAATTCTGAGACTCTTCCAAGCTCTGTACCCAGGGTTTTAACAACAGTTCCCTGGCTAATTCCTTCGCTACTTTTTACATTAATATAAAATGACACTCTTTTTTCAAATAAGTGTTCGTTTTTTACACTGATAACAACAAAAAACAGAAATAGTATAAATCCCAAAAACACAAAAAGACCCACTATACGCTCACGCTGTGTATAGGTCGTTTGATGAATATAGTCATTATTATTGCTATCGAAACCAGTAGTCATAAAAGAACTCTCATTTTACAATACACTTAATAACTCCTTAACATCAGAGTCTTCACTTTGAGAAAACGATGTCCAGCCATTAAAATTTATTATTTTATGCTCTGAAATAAAAATAATCTGATCCGCATGATCTGCCAAAAAATGTGGGTATTGGAGTCCGCCAATCATACAAACCGTGCGATGGCATTGATGTGTTGCCAATAACTCACCCATTTTTTCACGCTCTTTAGCCCCTAAGTCATTAAAAGGAACATCTAGAATCAATAAGGCCGGGTCAAGTAGTAAGGCACGCGCCAGTGCCATCTGAACTTTCTGAAAACTGTTCAATTGCGCAGGGAACGCAGTATACTCAAAATGACAATGTAATTCGCTTAACAGCGCTTGTGCTTTATCAATGGTTTTCTGAAATGGCCAGTTGGCATGATACAGTGCCGGTAACATGACATTCATTAAGCCATTTTGACCAGACTGTAGCGGTGCGGCACCTGAAAGATAGCCTATTTGACAACGTAGCTTTCGCCATTGTTGCTGATTTAATCCTGAAATAGACTGACCAAAAACCTCTACCTTTCCGACTGATGCCTGGTAAATACCCGCTAGCATCAGTAAATAGGTTCTTAATTGGGCTCGATGCGGTCCGACCAAACAAGTCAATTTAGAAACATATAGCTGACAAGTCAACTCAGGGAAAATCAATTCACTGCCCTGGGTATCAGGTATGGCATCATGAGCCGAAACAGTGGCTAAACTGGATTTCGCATTCATAAGGTAAACACAATAAAATAGCCATCAGCTATAAATAAAAACACTAGACACCTGACCACGGCTTTTTGCATTTGCTCTGAAACCAGTGAGGACGACTTATTAACAAGAAGGCCGTGAAAGCAAGCAATTGTTCCGGTAATTAAACCAAAATATATGTTTTTCAGCGTAAATCTTAAAACACCATTAAAGCTGATCATACCTAATAATTCTGTTAATGATTTCTGCGCTGAAA
>CAZNGU010000243.1:2454-4479 GCA_964572325.1 uncultured Methylomarinum sp. | reverse complement strand
TACTTGTCAATAATTGTAGACTAAAAATCAGAATCTGTTGGAGATCGATTTGAATTAACTGACCAATCCCTCTAATCCTGATTCTAAAGCAAGTATTTCTTCAAGCTTCTCTGTAAAAAAACTTCCTGATAATCCAAGCTTTTCAGCAACACCTAAGGGGATGGATTGCATAATTTCATCTGGCGTTAATCCTTTGTATCGGCAACTACTTAAATAACGAGCAATAAAAATAGCACAAGCAATTTTTGACGGCTCTTCAAATTTTAGTGGATCTCCACATCGAGCCACTGGCGTGATCAGTTCTTCAGAAAACTTCCAGAGTACACATAATTCTGCACAAACTTCTTGGCTGGTATAGCCCAAACGCGCATTTTCAACAGTAGGCCTGTCTTGTCCCTCTGCTACACGTTTTTCTATTTCAAGCGCGTCCTTTGGACGCCCTAAGTGTATTAATATACCGCCAAGCCCACTAATTAAACCAGCAGTAAAAGCAACATCACCATCACATTTGGCTTCATTTGCCAGCCATTTAGCCGTGACTGCAGTACAAAAACTTTCCAACCAAAACTGTTTAACATCAAAACCCTTGATGTCTGGAACTGAACTGACAATACCAGAAGCAATTACCAGTGTTCTGAGTTTTGACATACCTAACATAACAACCGCTTCTTCAATAGAAGCTATTTTTTTTGGCAAGCTGAAATAAGCAGAATTTACCATGCGTAATACCTTTAACGCTATAACCTGTTCTTTCTCAACATTTTTAGCAATCTCCTTCATGTTGATATTAGGGTCATTAAATTGGTTAATGAGTATTCTTACAACTTCAGGTACTTGTGGAACTTTATGTACTTGTTCAAATAGTTTTTTTATTTTTGCAGACATAGACTATTTCCTTTATTAAAACTATTCTTAACTATAGTCTTTATTGACTTAGAATCTATAGTCATTAATAGATATTTTCTTAAGCTTGGCTGGACTTTATGTTTGGATTTTGCGAATGTTGCTACGTTAGCAAGGAATTATTAAAAACTGTTATTTAATACAGCTTTTCGTCATGTGGTTACGTTGAGGTAATTTAATGACAGTCCGTATAATTTGGACAATACGAATTATTAAAATTTATAACTAATTGATAAGCCACCTGCCCAGTCGGAGGTGCTTCGGCCAAAACCTTTACTGACATACTCTGATAAACCCCAGTTTTTTGTTAATTTCTGGCTGCTAAATCCTGTTATTTGTTGTTTATCTACACCACTATCAGTAACTTTTTGCCGATAGGAATATTTTATACCGCTTGATACTGTCGAGTTTATTTTATAACTGAGGCCTAACGAAGCAAAGAAGACATCATTAAAATCGTTTCGACCATAAACCTTATATCCCACTTTAGCATAGGGCGTAAGGGCATTAAATACTTTAAAAAAGCCTAAATGAAAAGAATAATCTGTTTTTCCACTCCCTAAACCCTTGCCTTCATCAGCTGTGCCAAACTTAACCTTAAAGCCAGAGTTAATAAATATTTTATGTTCAGGGTTGTAATATAGTCTATAACGAATAGCGGCTGTTATATCGCCCAGACCTGATTCTGTTGTGCGAGTAGTTCTAACTCTTTGTCTCAATTGACCCACGTCAATCAGAATATTTTGTGGCCCTGTTTTTTCAAGGTAAGGTATGGTTAGCTTAAATTGAATTTTTTTTAGTTTATATTTAAACGAAAAGGGCACAAAATAAATTTCTGTTTTTTCGGAATTACCGTAGTCACCTGTGATGTATGTGGCTCCCGTTGAAAATGTAAATTTACCGGCAGCCGCTGTATAGGATGAAAAGAAGAGTAATATGAAAAGGTAGGAAGTTTGTACAAATAGTTTTTTTTGCATTTTTATTGTTTCCATCTGTTTTTCTTCAAGTTATTTTCTAGGCAATAAGCCCCTATTTGGGGTTTATTGCCTGTTCTTATTAATTTTCCTGTTCATCCGGTTCATCCGGTTCATCCGGTTCATCCGGTTCATCCGGTTCATCCGG
>CAZNGU010000243.1:0-2354 GCA_964572325.1 uncultured Methylomarinum sp. | reverse complement strand
TCATCGGGTTGATCCGGTTGATCCAGCTCTTCTAGCTCATCTAGGTCATCCGGTTCGCCAGCGTCATCTAGTTCATTGAGTCCATCTGGAGTACCAATCTCAACTTGTATAGGTGACCCAGAATCTCTAGTATCTTGTTCCTCCGTTTCAGGCTCAGTGGTTTTTTCCTCAATAGATTCTGTACTTATTGTGGTTGAATCCGTTTGTTTAATTTCATTGTTCCTTAATTCAATATATTCAAAATCCGGTTGATCATCCTGATGTTGAATAATAATATCTTCAATTTCAACAATTTCACCATTTTCTACTGTGCCATTTATAATGACACTGTTCTCGGGATTCATAGCTGTAAGCATATCTATTATTGGTGGTGTTGCATTGACAGTTATCTGACCAATTTTAACTTGCTCACTATTAGGAGACCCAGTGTCTAATCTTATAAAACCTTGTATGGACAAGTGTTGCGTATCTACAAGTGTGACTGTTGATATTTGCTGGGCAATAATATTTCCGTCAATAACTTGTCCTGACACTGAAACTTCTTGACCTTCTTGAATTTTAGGTAAGTTTTGACTGCTTACACTGATTCCTTCAATCATAAAGCCATTAGTTGTCACATTTCTTGCGCTACCATTAACATGTACCATTGTAGTTCTGGGAGATGGGTCTACTCTACTGGCAGCAATATTACCATCAGCCTGACGCAGTCCACTGACCTTAATAAAATCACCTTTCTGTAAGCTATCAATACTTTTATTGTTAACTGAGAAGTGCGTTTTAGCAGATAATTGAACCTGTTGACCTAATATATTTATTTGGTTTAAATATGGATTAATGTTGTCAATGGAGCCTGCAACAGCATATACCACATTAATATCCTCGGCAAAGACTCTATCTTCTGTTCCTGAAGCGGTAACAGATACAATTTGTCCGATGGTTAATTGTTCGGTATTCGCAGTTTCATTACTGATCTGAACAGGAGTAGAGTTAGCATAATGAATTTCAATACCATTTACACAGATACTGCCAAATCCAGTAATGGTACCAATAATCACAGTGGTTTTGTTATCTGCTTTTTGCCCGGTTCCGCCTATGCCACTACCATTATTTTTTGAGATAGGCGTGCCTGTGCCACCAATACCACTGCCATTCTTATTAATTAACGGCGAGCCTGTGCCACCTATACCACTCCCTGTTAATGCAGCTGCGCCTGTCCCACCTATACCACTGCCTGTTAACGCAGGTGTTCCAGTCCCACCTATACCGCTACCTGTAAGGTCACAAATACCGGCAAAGACACGGCTCGGTGTCAAATTAAGAAAAAGTAATAAGAGAAAAAGTCTTAAATACAATTGCATAGTTAGGTTAATCTTTTTTCCCCTTATTGGGTCTAGTTTTTTTATCAGCGGATTTGTAGAAATATAGTCCAAGTCTAAATCTTTGTGAAGTATCTTTTTTCTGTTTATCCTGGTTTTGCAAAGCTAAAGCATGACTATTTATCTTAATCAAGGTTTCCATTCCCAGTTGTTCTGACAATTCTGTTAATTCTTGTACGGATTCACTAGACAATTGATCATAATAAACGGCTCTTTCAAATAAGGGAGGGTGAGTACTGTTTAAATTATGTACGGAAACAGCGATATGATCGCTTATATTTTCACCAAAAAACCAGGCTTTTTGTTGAAAATCATTTTCAGGAATAAATGCTTTTTGATTTAAACAAACTTTATCGTCTTCATTAATATATATAATATCCAGATGAAGCCATTCATCAAGTATAACTCGCGAGCGAATGTCATTATTGATAGCTGTAACTAAACCTTCAAAAGAAATTTCACCGCCTAGTTTAATTGAGCGAGGTAAAGCTATGGGTGCGCCTTGTTCATCAAGAAAGTTGGGATCGCCTATCCAGTGGGCAATCAATTGAGCACCCAGGGAAGGACTTGCAGAAAAAGTTCCGTCATCAAAGTCTATATTTTTTAAGCGCTTGATATCTTTTCGATGGATACCCGTTAAGAAGTTCAGGCGGCTATCAGACTGGACTTTCCCTGCTAATTGAAATTCAGTATCAGCTATTTCGACATACATCTGTTTTAGTATTTCACTAAATATTGGATAGGTAATGCCATGACTGATTAATAAATTAAGCAGTGGCCTTAAGATTATCTTTAGTGCTTTCGTAACGTGAGCAGTAGGATTGGAATGGGAGTCTAACAAGGGCATAAAAAAAATTTAAAAATATGTGGTAAATAGTACCACATTTACTAAAATTAGTGTATATTACATTTAAATCGTGGGGAAAAAAACCACGCTCTTGGTCTTATGTACATTTTTACTCCTTCGTTCCTAGATAT
>CAZNGU010000242.1:0-4487 GCA_964572325.1 uncultured Methylomarinum sp. | reverse complement strand
AATTTGAACAAAGTATTTCACAAGTCAGTCATTTCTCTATGGAGACATACAACAAAGTAATTTACACCAAAATGGTTGCAGAAATAGCATTGGCAAAAGTAAATCAGATGATTTATGTGCAGCAAGGATATCGTATGGTTGAGACAGGAACTGATTCCGAGGCATTATCCGTTATAAATGTTTCTCACACTGATTGTAAGCTTGGACAATGGCTGCATGAAGGAAAAGGAAACGATCATTATGGACATCTACCTGCTTATAAGGAAATCGAATATCCCCACAAAAGTGTGCATAAATACATGCTGATGGTACTACAAAACCTTGAACAGCCATGGCAGATCAATCCATCTATTCAAGCCCGAATAGTAGATGACTTTAAAAATATTGAAAAGAATAGCCTTGCGGTTACGCTACTTTTAGATAGGCTTCTTGACGAAAAACATCACTTTGAAACGTTCAATTATGATATAAAGAGCGAGATAGATTTATTTGGCTAGCCCAGACTTAAACGGGCAATTACCTTATTTAGTGCGAGAGTGCCTCCACTATATTAATGATGATAGCCTGACTTACATTGAACACATACCCATTTGATTTAGTTATATTTTTTTTGTAATTTCAAAAGACCAACAAAAAAAACACGCTTGATTGATTCTTAATAATACAACTTGAAATAAGTATTATCTGTATTGTTTCACCACGGTATACCCTAGATTTAAAAATTAAAGCACAAATCTAATACCGTCTAAAAACTTTCACTGCAAAGGATTAAATAGCTCCCAGAGTTATAGTCAAATCTGATATTTAAAATTAGGCTAACATTTTATATGAATATACCAGCTTACTGGATACTAAACTTGGAGATGGGATTTTAGGAACTGAAATTTTATAAAACCCGAAACTAATTTGTCATTTTTCCCCAGTTTCAGGTTTTATTTCATCCTCAGTTTTATAGGGACATCTAGATTTTATTTGCCTTAGTCTGTTTATAATACTTAACACCTTCAGATGCTAATGATACCGCCTTATCTAAATCCCCGCCTCTGAAAGCTTTCCGTGATGCCTTCATTCTTTTGTTTCCTCTTGCACGGGGAACCGCAGATTTTGAGTCACTGATAACAACCGCTTTAATGGCATATTTTACATCTCTATAGAGTTGCTCAAGCATTTCTGCATCTGCACCACTTTGTAGAGCAGACACTATCTCTTCCGACTTAGCAATAGCTAAATTTAGCGCTTCAATAACACTCTCTTGTGAAATATCGTCTTCAGCTATTGCAGGAGAAGTTGTTGCAAGCGCCGCAACCGTAAGTAGTAAAGTCAAAACAATTTTTTTAAAGAAAGCCATTAGCATTTTTACCTTTTTATAATGAAAAATAGAATATTTTACAGTATCGATAACCATAAATATTATAATTGGATTGTATCATAAGGCACTTGCCATAAAACAGCTTACTTTGCTATAGCTAAGCTCGCACCAAAGTGCTTCTATCAACCTACAAAACCAATAGTTGCTCTTCTATTTTGAGCTCTGCCTTTGGGAAAACGGTTACTTTTAACCGGTTTTCTTTCGCCATAAGCTTTAACTTTCAGTCTCTTCTCATCCACTCCCTGACTCATTAAATAACGTTTGATTTCATCGCCTCTTTGCTGTGAAATTCTTAGATTATTTGCTCTCTTGCCTTTTGCATCAGTATGACTACTAATGATTATCTGGCTATCAGGCAAAAATGATTCTGCATATCTGGCAAGTAACCCTAAGCGTTGTTTTTCTGTTGCAGTTAATCGAGTATTGCCTTTACGATAATAAATTGATTGTAGTGCATCCGGACCAAAAACTTTTAGTTGAACGACTTTATTATCTGTTGAAGCAACATGAAACCCTGTTTTTATCTGTATTTTATCTTTGGGAATACCTTGCTCATTCAATTTCTTCTTAATAGCATTGGCTCGCTTTAGAAACCAGTTTTTATCTCGATTACCAGCCATTGCAGTATCACTGATAATAAGCAGCCGTGTTCCTGGTACATCTTTAAGGTACTGGGCGGCATTATTTAATTGCTTGAGCATCTCTGCACTCAATAATTGACTCCGAGGTTTGAAAAACAAGCTTTTTTCCAGTATCTGTTTAAAGCCAGCGGGTAAAAAACCTTTTCTACAGTTTATAAACTGCTGATAATTATTTGAAAAATTAATTGCTGAAACAGCAACATGGACTTCCGGAGATAAACCACTAAGTGAAGCCCTGACATAAGAAAAGGTGGGATTTAATCCATTTGACAAAGCATCCAGCATGTTTTCAGCAGATTCACCATAAACACTGAGCCGGGGATAATGCTGCTTTCCACTCACAGAATCCAATGAAACCAGGTAATCATCAATAGACCTGGATTGATTAAGCCAGGGCGGTGCATTGATTGTTAAACTGGCTTTAATAATTTCCGGTTTAAAGCGTTCTTCGCTAATTGAAAACCGCAAAGATTCACCCGATTTATGAGTAAAATCAGCCATGCCGTACAAAGGAATTTTCTGTTGTAATTGACAGGATGAAGGCTCCTGCTTAATCGACCAGTCTGCCGTTAATAAAGAGGCCGAAAAAAAATCAGCATGACAAACAGAAATGGCTACAAAATAAACCCACCCTATTAATTTCAGTTTTATCATCTTAATTTAACCCACTGCTTTAATAATTAATATAGCGGCTAAAATAAAAATTTATTGACTATTTATTCATAAAATCAATAACACTGGCACAAAATTCCACAGGACTTTGCACATGCAACCAGTGTGCAGTGTCTTTTAATACCACTATTTGCGCTGCGGGGAAACAGCGGGTTATTGCTGGGACATCAGTGTAAGTAGACTTTTCCCCCATAATAAACAAGGTGTTGTCTTTATAGGGTGATAAGGACTCTGTGTTAGGGAAAGCGATGATAGCATCTGCCGCTTGCTGAAAAATATCCAGATCGACACGCCAGCGATACACACCTCCCTCCAAATAAATATTCTGTAATAAAAACTGGCGATAATCCCATTCTGGAATTTGTAATGCTAAAAAATCATCCGCCTGTTTTCGATTACTTATTTTATCTAATGGCAGCTGCTTTAGTGCCTGAATAGTTCGGTTAAAATTATGTTGATAACTGACAGGGGAAATATCAGCAATCATTAATTTTTGCACCCTTTCCGGATGATTAAGTGCCAGCCACATAGCCACCTTACCCCCCATACTATGTCCCAGAATACTTGCCGACTGTAAATCGTGCCCATCCATAAAATAAAGTAGATCAGCGACCATACACGGGTAATCCATCACAGGCCGATGGGGTGACGCGCCATGATTACGCAAATCCAGCACATAAATATAATAAAACTCAGCCAGCTGTCTGGCAATTTTTCGCCAATTTCGGGATGAAGCAAAAAAACCATGTAATAAGATTAAAGGCTGCTTGTCATTATCACCATAAGTTTCATAAGCTAAATTAACTAAATCCATTACTGCTCCTGGAAACTAATCCGTTTATAAAAAACTAAAACCCGCTCCAATAACGCCGCCAAAAACACCACCCCAAACAACCAGCCAGCCCAGGTGCTGGCGAATAATGTCCTGTACCATTTCTTTTACTATTTGTGGGGTCAATTCATTTAATCGTTTATCAATAACTGTTTCAACTTTATCCAGAATATCCTCACCAATTTTATGCGCATCCAGACTATGTTCCAGTGCTGCTTTAAATCGATCCGATTCAACCATTTCTGTTAATGTCAGCTTCATTTTTGCTGTAAAGGGTTCTTTTAAAGGGATTAAAGCCTCTTCACCCCCCATCATTTGCAACATGGCACCAAATGATGACTCCATAATGGATGAGACCAGACCTTCAAAAATCTTGTCATAATCAACCGCATCCATCAAAGGTTCCAGATTCAGGATTTTATCCCCCTGTTGCTCCTCGGTATGAATAAATTGTTCTACATTTTCCAGGGTAAAAAACTGATTCATCATTAAATCTTTAATAGATAGCTTAAATTCTTCAAAGCGATTTGGAATAACGCCTGATCCGTATAATAGAGGCACTTTTTCAAATAACATATGGATTGCCAACCAATTAGTGATTGCACCGGATAAGGCAAAAAAACCAATGGACTTCATTAGCTCAGGATAAACTGGGCAAGAATAACCCACCGCAATAATGGCAAGCGCAATAAGATTGGTGATAAAACTTTTGTTAATTATTTTTTTCATTGGTCAATAATATGATTCAACTTACAAATGGGGAATATATAAAACATCATGGTAAATAATAAATAGAGATTTTAGCTGCTAAAAGAATTTTCTAGTACCTTGTCAGATTTCACGACGTTGTACCCTACTTTTTTAAGATGCATATTGTAACAATAGGTTTTCAATATCGTAATACGCACAAATATTGTTCTTATTGCTTAAATGCACAACGTGCGATAGAAAACGATCGAGTTCTTTTTTATAA
>CAZNGU010000241.1:0-4503 GCA_964572325.1 uncultured Methylomarinum sp. | reverse complement strand
GTGTTACTATAGCTGACTTAGATGATTTGGGGATTTAATGTCCCCAAGTCCTTAGCCAGGAAAATACATAGTGCCATTCGCTACCATTACCGCTTCTCCTGCTACACGAATAGTTAAGCTATCTTCCTTTTTATGATCCATCTCCAGATTAAGTATACTACGCCGGGTCTTGTCATCTCCTCTTTCCACGGCATAGGTATAAGTTCCTTTTCGCATGAAATCGAAAGAGCATAAATAGGCGGCTAAAGAAGCCATGGCTGAACCTATCGGTGGGTCTTGATGAACGCCAATATTAGTCCCTAAAAGACGGCCAGCAAAATCAGAGTCTCTGTTTGGTGTTTTCGGCGCAACTAATAAAATCTCCTGAGCGGCAGTTTGTGGTGCACTGGACTGACTCCAAACCGAGAAATTAAATCTTGCTTTTCTGACGCTTTCATATTTGAATACGGGAACAACAAGGTAAGGGAAGCCGCAGGATACTAAACGTATATTGTATTTTTTATTATCAATTTCATTTTCTGATAGCGACAAAACTTTGGCCATTTCACTATCGCTAGGTGCGTAATAATCAACTACCGGTGAAACTTGTCGAGTATATTGGATAAGACTCGGAACGCCTTCAATGCTACTAACATTTGCATTTACTGTGCCTGTATTTTGTTCAAAAAATAAAGATGTATTGGGCTCAGTTAATGCCAGTATTCCCGCAGAAGCTAAGACATAAGCAGCTGCAACAACGGGGTGTCCAGTATGGTCTATTTCTGCATAAGGTGAAAAGACTCTCATTTTCCAGGTATTTTTTACTTCAGAATTCTTGAATAAAAAAACGGTTTCTGACAAATTTAATTCTCGGGCAGCTTTTGCCATAGTGGTGTCACTTAAGCCTTCTGCCTCTGGAAATACGGCGACTTGTGCACCATTAAATAGATGTTTGGTAAATACATCCGCAATATAATATTGATAACTCATCATTGTTCTCAAAGCCTCACTTCCACACGACCTTTTTCTATACGTATAGAATAGGCTTCAATATTCATGTCTTTATCCTCGAAACATTCGCCGGTTTGTAAATTAAAATGCTGTTTATGTAGTGGTGATGACACCATGGGCATGCCTTTAATATCTCCGATTAATCCTCTGGAAAGTACATTGGCTTTACCAAAAGGGTCATAATTATTTATCGCATAAACCGCACCATTTTTGTGCGAATAAAAAATAGCGACTTGTTTATTCCCTATTAATGCGCAAATACCTGAATCGGGTTGCAAATCGTTTTCACTACAGACATCTATCCATTCACTATCAATAGACATTATGTCTCCTCCGTGATTTTAAGATGCTGCTGTTCTTCAAGATTGGCCGGACGTATTTGACCTCTGTCTTCAACAAATAAAATATTCTCATCTGTCTTATCACTATTAATAAAATGACGAAAACGTTTTAATTTAGACTCGTCTGCTATCGTTGTTTTCCATTCACATTGATAAGTATTAATAATATGTTGCATTTGCGTTTCTAATTTATCGCAAATACCTAATCTATCATCGATAACAACGGACTTAAGATAATCCAGGCCACCTTCCATGTTTTCCATCCAGACTGAAGTTCTTTGCATTCGATCTGCTGAGCGCACATAAAAAATCAGGACTCTGTCGATATATTTAATTAAGGTTTCCTTGTCTAGATTAGTAGCAAATAAATCACCATGTCGAGGTTTCATACCGCCATTACCGCAGACATATAGATTCCAGCCTCCCTCTGTGGCAATTACGCCTATGTCTTTGCTTTGTGCTTCTGCACATTCACGAGTACATCCGGAAACTGCAAATTTAATTTTATGCGGTGATCTTAAGCCCTTGTATCTGTTTTCTAATTCTACCGCCAAACTGATGCTGTCATCGACACCGTAACGACACCAGGTGCTACCAACGCAGGACTTAACCGTGCGTAATGATTTACCATAGGCGTGGCCTGATTCAAATCCGGCATCTATCAATTCTTTCCATATTAATGGGAGCTGATCAACTCTGGCTCCAAACATGTCTATGCGCTGGCCGCCAGTGACTTTTGTGTATAAATTATATTTTTTGGCTATTTCACCTAAAGCAATTAACTTCACGGGCGTTACTTCACCACCTGTCATTCTGGGTACAACGGAATAGCTGCCATCCTTTTGCATATTGGCTAAAAAAGTATCGTTGGTGTCTTGTAAGCTGAGATGGCTCTTTTCCAAAATATATTCATTCCAGTAAGAAGCTAAAATGGAGCCCACTGCTTGTTTACATATTTCACAGCCTCGACCGCTACCATGTCGGTCAATTAATTCGTCAAAGGTTTTAATATCTTCAACCATAACGATATTGTACAAATCACGTCGAGTATGAGGAAAATGTTCACAAAGATCGGTATTGACTGCAATACCTGCACTTTCCAGTTCACTATCTAAAACAGACTTTAACAAAGCAGAACAACCGCCACAACCCGTTGCTGCTTTGGTTTCATTTTTTAATGCATCCATGCTTATGCAGCCCGATTCAATAGCCGTACAAATCTGCCCTTTGCTGACATCATAACAAGAACAAATTTGTGCAGAAGCGGGTAGAGCATCCGGCCCTAGTCCAACAGATTCATCCGAGCGATGAGGTAATATCAAGGCATCTGGGTTTTCCGGCAAATCAATCCCGTTAAGGCAATATTGCAGGAGTGTGCCATAGCCAGAGGCATCACCTACCAGCACTGCGCCTAATAATTTTTTGCCATTTTCACTGACCACCAGGCGCTTGTATATCCCCTCAGAACCATTCTGATAGGTATAAACCAAGGCTCCTTGAGTGGTTGCGTGGGCATCCCCTATACTGGCAACATCTACGCCATTTAATTTTAATTTGGTGCTCATGTCTGCACCCGTAAAGGGCACTGCTTGTCCAGATAAATCAGCAATAACTGTTCTGCCCATGGCATAGCCGGGGGCAACCAGGCCAAATATCTGCTCATTCCATACTGCGCATTCACCAATAGCATAAACATCAGGATCAGAAGTTTTGCATTGGTTGTCAATTGCAATACCGCCCCTGGCTCCCAGCTTTAAGCCACAGGCTCGCGCTATTTCATCCCTTGGGCGAATACCGGTGGAAAATATAATCAGATCGGTCTCCAATTCCTCACCGTCGGCAAAAATCATTTTATTTTTGCGTTCTTTTCCATCAATAATTTCCAACGTATTTTTATTGGTGAGTACGGAAAGACCTAAGGCTTCAATTTTATCCGCTAACATTTTTGCTCCGCCGTCATCCAGTTGAGCAGACATTAATCGGGGTGAAAATTGAATGACATTGGTTTCAAGGCCTAAATCCATGAGTGCTTTCGCAGCTTCTAAACCTAACAATCCACCACCCACTACCGCACCAACTTTGGACTTTTTTGCCGCAGCTGTAATGGCTTCAAGATCTTCAATGGTGCGATAAACCATACAATTTTCACGATCATGCCCCGGAATGGGGGGTACAAAAGGAAAGGAGCCGGTGGCAAGAACCAGCTTGTCATAATGAATCAGTGTTTTTTTAGCAGAAAGAACGGTCTTTTTTTTCAGATCAATAGATTCAGCTTTATCACCTAAATGTAGCGTAATATTGTTTTCCTGAAAGAAGTTATCTTCAACCATAGATAGGTCTTCAGCGCTTTTACCTGAAAAATACTCAGTTAAGTGGACGCGGTCATAAGCGGCTCTGGGTTCTTCACAAAAAGTAATCACTTCGTAACAGTCTTTAATGTCACTTGCCATCAGATCAGATAAAAAAGTATGTCCAACCATTCCATTACCAATAACTACCAGGGTTTGTTTTTTACTCATTTCCAAGTAATAATCCTAAAGTACAAAATATTAATTCAAGCATATATTATGCCACATCACCCCTTGCGACAAATATGAAAATAAAAACTGGCAGGAGTGTGATTAAAAGCGTCGTAAAAAAATAGGGCTTTTCCATGAAGCCGCTGAAGAAGAACAATGGACATCTTGGCTCTATCCTATACTGTCATTATCTGCTTCATGGTGATCAATTGCTTGACTTTTAATCGTACCCAGTTTGCACGGAAATTTAGTGTTTTCTCTGAAACAGAGCCTTTTGCTTATTTAGCAGAGTAAATTAGTTCTTTCCGTCACTTATGCTGAAATCCCCAAACCAGTGCAGCAGCTATCTTGAATAGATAAAGTTGGGAATGAAAATTCAGCTTTAAATCAATGATACAAAGATCTATTAAAGCAAAAAAGGTGCTGTACTAGAAACAGGATGCATAATCCAATAAAATATCCTGGCAAGCAAAAAATATGCGGGGATAATCTTTCCTGATCAAAAGCTTTAGGCCATATTCAAAAAATACCGTCAATGTCATCAAGCGTGCAAATGTAGCGTAGAATCGCGACAGGGTATTTATTGAGTTACGCCACACTATGATTGTCCAGAAAATTACGGGCGTGGCTAAAATAAAATGAACTTCATCCCA
>CAZNGU010000240.1:0-4513 GCA_964572325.1 uncultured Methylomarinum sp. | reverse complement strand
CTACTTTTAAGGCTTTGCCATAACGAGGATTGTTTTTTATGAAATTGACATAATCCCTAAAACTTTCAGCATAAGAGGAATAGGAACGAAACCCGGCCATTTCCTTTTTTACCACACCGTTTTCATACTCAAGTGTTGAAACTTGTGTCTGTTGGCCTTTCCATGATCTATCCGCTTTGATATTAAATAAATTATGGCTACTTTTGCCCTCGCTGCTTTTGATAACAGATTTACCCCAAGCTGTTTCTAGAGCAGATTGAGCCAAAATAATTTTAGCTTCAACGCCCAGTTCAGTTGCTGCTTTTTCTGCATAGGGCAGTAATTGGGATACAAACTGAGTTGATGTTTCTATGGGGTTATCGGTAAATTCCTCTATGGCTTTCGGTATTACTTTTGGTTTTTCTTCGACATGCTTTTGAATAGCTATGTCGCTTGTTTTGATAGGATCAAGTGCTTGAGATACAGGTTTTATAGTTCTGGCAGAACTCACTGATCTATTTAGATAATCATCAATACCCAGCACTTCTTGTGAATTTTCATCTTTTGGACTGAGTTGTTTCACAATTATACGAGCCAGTCCTATCCCTTGTTCACCGGACAAATGAATGGATAATTGCTGGTCATACATATCCTGATAGAATTCACTTTGATTATTATCAAAAATTCCATCAGCCAGCTTGGCTTCTCGCATGGTCTTGAGGACTCTATTTAAAAAGATGGACTCAAATTGTTTAGCTACTTCTTTGATGGCTTCTGGGGTTTTTGATTTTGCTTCGTTTTTTAATTTCGCCAATCCATTAAAATCGGTATAAATATTGGCGTGTTCTACATTTAGCATAATTTAATCCTCATTAAATAATAATGAGCTGTGCTCGCAGGGCGCCTGCTGATTTTAGTGCTTCCAGAATAGCGACTAAATCACTGGGGCCTGCACCTACCTTATTTATTGCCTTAACAATCTGATCCAGTGTTACCCCAGGGTTAAATAGAAAGGTATGATTACCTTCTTCAATAGTCACTTCTGATTGAGCAACAGGGGTTGTTTCACCTGCTGCCAGAGCATTGGGCTGGCTGACTACATTTTCTTCACTAATGGTAACTACTAAACTGCCGTGTGAAACGGCGGCAGGTTGAATTCGAACACGACCATTGATAACGACTGTGCCAGAACGTGAATTAACTATGATTCTAGCGGGTGCATCATCAGGAAATACCTGCATATTTTCAACTAATGAGGCAAAAGAAACGCGTTGGGAATGATTTAAAGGTGCATTGACTTTGATTGATGTTGCATCCAGTGCTTTTGCAGCATCAGGGCCCAATACTTTATTAATCGCCTCAACCATACGATTTGCAGTCGTGAAATCTGAATTATGTAAATTAAATACCAGGGTATTGCCTTGATTAAAAGAACTAGGAACACTACGTTCTACTGTAGCTCCATTAGCAATTCGTCCTACTGTTGGGTTGTTGACGGTTATTTTAGAACCATCCTGACCTGAAGCACTTAACCCACCCACTACTAGATTGCCCTGTGCTATGGCATACACTTTACCGTCCAGTCCTTTGAGTGGACTCATTAATAAAGTACCACCGCGCAGACTTTTGGCATCACCAATGGATGAAACTGTCACATCAATTAGTTGACCTGGCTTGGCAAAAGCTGGTAAATCAGCATGCACAGTCACAGCAGCAATATTTTTGGTTTTGGAGCTAACGCCAGGTGGTAAAGTTATGCCTAATCTAGCCAACATACTTCGTAGGCTTTGTCCGGTAAAAAGGATCTGGGATTTATCCCCTGTTTTATTAAGTCCAACTACTAGACCATATCCAATTAGCTGGTTACTACGAACTCCAGCAATCGAAGCAAGGTCTTTAATGCGTTCTGCATAAAGCGGCTGCATTATGCATATATACAGTAAGATGATGTTTAATAGATGTTTCATATAATCTTTCCTTTGTTAAATATAGTTAAAAAGGAAATAAGGGGCTGAGAAAGAACTTGGCAAAAAAGCCGACTTTACTGGAATCTGCTACTGTGCCATCTCCGGTATACATAATGGTGGCATCGGCCACTTTATTTGAGGAAATCTCATTGGATTCATTAATATCAACCGGTCTGACAATACCTAATAAACGAATATATTCATTGCCATCATTTAAAGTCACTCTTTTTTCTCCACGAATTTTTAAATTGCCATTGGGTAGTACTGCAACTACGGTAACGCTGATCTTACCGCTTAAGCTATTACTTTGATTTGCTTCACTTTCACCTGTAAATTCATGCTTTGATGCCAGTGTTGCACTTAAATCGTTGCCAAAGAGAATAGAAGGATCCAGTCCCATGAGTACTGGTGCTGATGCTGAAATTGAATTATCTTTTGAAGCATCCAGGTCAGCCACTTTTTTTGCCTGAGTTTTTTCTTCCAGGTTTATAGTCAAAATATCACCGACTCGTTTTGCTGTGTGATCTTCAAACATACGCATATCATATCCGGCTTGATAAATGGCACCATTGCTCTGCTGTGGTGGGCGTAAATCGACAGCTTGAACAGGTGCAAAGTCTGGGTCTCTTTTGGGTAGTGACTCGCAGCCAGCCAATAAAACAGATATAAAAGAGAGAAGGAATGTTTTATTTATTTCCATAACGCCCACCTTATTTATAGTTGCTGGGTTACAAAAGACAGCATCTCATCAGTGGTGGAAATGGCTTTTGAATTCATTTCATAAGCTCTTTGAGTTTCTATCATGTTCACCAGTTCTTCAACCACATTTACGTTTGATGTTTCCAGGGAACCTTGAAATAAAGCACCAAATTCATCTTCACTGGGGGTGCCTAATACGGGGGCACCACTTGATACAGATTCTCTGAATAAATTTTCACCTATTGGTTCTAACCCCGTCGGGTTAATGAAATCTGCTGTTTGTATTTGACCTAGTTGCACCGGCGTTGGATTGCCGGGCTGTAATACCGAGAAGATACCGTCACGACCAATAGTAATGCTGAGAGCATCATTGGGCACTGTAATCGCAGGCTCTAAAGAGAGACCGCTGGAAGTTACAACTAAACCAGTTGAGCTTAGTTTAAATGAACCGTCACGAGTGTAATTAATATCCCCGTTTGGCATCAGAATTTGCATAAAACCGCGTCCGCTAATGGCGATATCCAATGAATTTTCGGTTTGTTGAATATTACCTTGAGTATGAAGCTTTTCGGTGGCCACGGTTCTAACGCCTGTACCTAGTTGCAAACCGGTTGGAAGCTCAGTATTTTGAGAGGTTTGTGCACCTACCTGACGAATATTCTGGTAAACCAGGTCTTCAAAAATGGCTCTGGATTTTTTAAAACCGGTGGTATTTACATTGGCTAGATTATTGGCGATAACTGCCATTCTTGTTTGTTGAGCATCTAAACCTGATTTAGCGACCCATAAAGCTCGTTCTGTCATAATGACCTCCTAATATGACAATTTTTTGTCTTATCAGTATTAATGCATAATTTATGCCATTTGCATTAGTTTGGCACTGACTCCGGAATTTTCATTTACACTATTCATCATTTTAATCTGTAACTCAAAGTTTCTGGATAATTCGATCATTTCAACCATGGCTTCAATGGCATTGACATTGCTACCTTCCAAGGCACCGCTTATTAAACTGACCTCGGCACTGGCTGGCAGAATTTCTCCATTTTTGCTATAAATCAATCCATCATTACGCTTTTCAAGGTTGGCTAAGTCAGGTTTTACCAGCTTAATACTTTCTACTATAGCTACTGTTGAAGCATTATCGCCTAAAGGGATAATGCTAATGGTGCCATCCTGACCAATTTCAACTTTTTCGGCAGGTGGAATAATGATAGGTTTGTCCTCGTCACCGAGAATTTTTAACCCCGAACTGTTCAATAAAAAACCTTGCTGAGAAATGTGTAAATTGCCCGCTCGAGTGTAGGCTTCCAGACCATTTTCCCCTTCGACTTTAATCCAGCCGTCTCCTTTGATCGCAACATCCAATGGTCGACCTGTCGTTTGAATCGGGCCATAATTCAAATTGGTACCAGGTCGTTCTGACATGGCATAAACACGGGAAGGGAATCCGGGGCCAAAAACTGGCATGGTACGAAATTGTTCAAAATCAGATTTAAAGCCGATAGTCTGGGAGTTTGCCAGATTATTGGCATTAGCGGTTTGAGCCAGCAATGTTTGCTTGGCACCACTCATAGCTATATATAAACTACGATCCATAATAAGTCCTCCTTTTTTCCAGGTTAAATACCGTTATTTAGTTGATGAGGCGAGTCCATCAACTTTGTTTTGATGGACATTTGCCACACAGAGCATCACTACCATTAAATTAATGTCATGAACTTGGGTAGGGTGGGCAGTTTTTTTTGCCCACCTTTGTATTCGTCATGGTTAATGGTGGGCAAAAAAAATTGCCACCCTACGCTTTTTCTTAACTTAGGAATGGGTACGAAATAACTTGAGCAACTAGCGCGGTATTTTTGTTCGTC
>CAZNGU010000239.1:1698-4514 GCA_964572325.1 uncultured Methylomarinum sp. | reverse complement strand
TGATTTGTTTTCGCTTTGACATACCTTGGCTGTCCTTTTTATTTAGTTACAATCAGGGTATTTCTGCAAAGCAATATTATGTATAATATAATCATCACGCCTGAGGTCGCTGATTTTTTTATCGCGAGCCATATAGGCTTTTGATTCACTGCTAAAACCAAAGCTTTCCGTTCCAACCAAGCCGGTCTTATTGTAAAAAGCTCCTTCTTTGCACGCGTGAGCATATTTGCCTGCATAAATCACATTAGAAACAAAAAATCGACTATTCGCACCATCATTGAAGTTATTATCACTGCCATCAGAATTGCAGTTTGCGCATAATGCGGTGATGAAATACCAGGCTTTGTCTCCCGCGTTGGCTTGAAAACTCATGTGGGTTGATAATATAACGACTAATGTCGCTAATGTGTTTTTCATGATCATAGTTTTGCCTTTGTCCTGATTGTTATGTTTTAATAGTTTGTTATATAATAAACAAGCACTTACCAAAAAACCATTACTTTATACTAATGCCTTCCTTTGGATAGAGATCCTTATTTATTTCTTTATGTTTTATAACTAAATCCGTCTGCCCGTAGCGCTATTTTAATATTAGCCCACGCATACTTGTGGGTGATACATTATGGAAAATAAAACAACTTTAAAATGTCTGAGTTTATTAATTCATTATAAAATGTATATTTTTACACATTAATAATCGTTTATTTGACAGCAAGCAAAATCATCGTTATTAGCAACGCGTCAATCACTATGTGCAGTACAAAGCTCCCTGTATATCGAAAAGGTATCATTTCTTCACTATATTTTTCAAACAGCCTGGTGTATCCATGACTACCCTTTAGAGTTTTCAATTCCTCTCGGGCAGAAGAAAGGTGCACAAGCGCTGCTTTTTGAAAACTCAAGTTCGATATAAAAAATAAAACGAGACCTGCAATCAAAAGCAACGCTGTTTCAATGCGAATGGATCCAAAATTACTAAAAACCCATCCAGCATTTGCAAAAATTACTATTATGTAAAAATTCCAGTAACTATTTATTCTGGTCTCTATTGTTTCTATTAACGTTATTATATCCATGCTTTAGTTTTTAATTTATTACTCACCCTAGTCATTGCATATAGTCTGGTTTGCGCCTTCATCTGCATCCTGTATACGTTTTATCTCAAGGACGGCGTATCCGTGATTATTAAAGTATCGACCTTTCATATCATTAGCAAAGAAATATAGTGTCCCATTCCTTGGGATTGTAACGGCAGCCTCCTCTGGAAATTTGGATAATACTGAAAATGTACAATCATCATCTTTACTGACAGAGCCCGTTACAGCGTACCAGTTGGTGTGATCAGATCGTTTGTATGACTGAATAAACCAACCTTTGAAATTATTGTAAAAACCTTTCCAGCCATCTACTGGATCTGATATTACATCGCCATCTACCCAGTTGACTGTTCCAGTCGGACCTTCTTTTAACTTGATTTCGTACCGTTGATTTTTTTGCACGGTAATACCACTACTATTCCACGGGTTACAACCGTAAACACGTACTTCTTTTACTGAATAATCAGTATTTAGCGGTATTGAATCTGATTCAGGCGTATTATTTAGATTACACAGCGGTTCTTCTACTTGATGTGCTGAATATATAGAGCAACTGGTTAATGGCCCGACTAAGAACATGAGCGTAATTGATGTATGGTACAAGCTGTATTTATTCATTAGTGCGTATACCACAGTGTGGTACCGGTGGAGCTGAACCTTTTATACCAAGATCACTGCCTAACAGATAACCCAGTCCAATATAGGACAGAGTTTGATCTATCTTGAAACTTTGGTCTGCTGTTGTATGCGTTGGGAAATCGCCATCAAAATCATTGGCCATGCGAATAACTGCATCCTCTATTGCCCAGTCAACACCACAGTAGTTTGTTGATGCCAATGCTGTGCATTCCCATTCACCCGATTGACGCTTAGTGTTATCTAAAAATTTCCTGATACGCGCATGGGTTGTTTTATTTTCTGCGGATTCATAATCCGCCTCCAATCCTGGAGAACGCCATAATTCAAACATCGCCTTATAAACACGCTTATCAGTGCGACTCATTTTAATGTAATGAATTGTTGTCTCATCATCCTCTGGCTCACAACCCTTGTGTTTAGTCACACAAGGATCGCAATCCTTACGCACGGTGACTGTCAATATTGATGAGTTCAGTAACGGTAATGACTCCCGTTTCCACCATGCATCCTCATACTCATACTCATACTCATACTCATACTCATACTCATACTCATACTCAAAGAAGTCATCATCGTTAGTCATTGGGGTTATGCGCGCTCTTTCGTCAAGGATCGGTTCAGATACTGAATATCCCCAAATTTCAAGACGGTTTTTTAGTTTATAAAAACCCTCAAAAATTTGATCTTTATCATCTTCAGCATCAACGGCAATAATCGTTTTTACTTTTCGACGCAACAGTGGAAGAATAGCTAAATTTTCAGAATGTCCTCCGTCCGATAATTCAATAGTGTCTGTCACTTCCTTACATGAATCGCTATTACTTGCACAAGACTTTGAAAAAGTAGCTGAAAATGATTGTTTCAAGAGCGAAGAATCGGCTGCACCCGACATTGCAGATACCTGGCTGATTGGGATATCAGTTTCTGACTGCCAACATGTGTAACCGAATTTATCATTGCCATATAGGACAGGTGTCATCTCAAAATGACCGTCAGTTAACCCGTAGCCAGGTATTGGTTCCTGAACTGTCATGGTGTAAATAAAATAAGGAAATTTTTTGTCATTCTGAATAATTTTTT
>CAZNGU010000239.1:0-1598 GCA_964572325.1 uncultured Methylomarinum sp. | reverse complement strand
AATTTTTTTAAAATCGGCAATAGTGGTAGATCTATTTGTGGTTTTTTGTGACAAAGAATTGATTACCGAATGTTGCTGATCGTAGAACCAGCCGTAGCTACGCTCTATAGCACTTTGGTATGATTCGTAAGGCTGGGTGCCTAATGCCCAAGCACCCAGTAACCGTGGGTAGTTAACAAAGTTCGATTTGGTCATTAGTTCACAGGTATTCACAGTGAAGCGCTTATCATCAAAAGCATAGTATCCAAAATCTTTACTCTCCGAGTCAGCTTTTTGTCCCTGACCATGTCGGCCCTTCGCCTCCGTAGACATCAGCCAATAGCCTGTATATCCGCCACCAGAAGCAAATGAGTAAACATCTACCTGATTTAATACTTTGGCATCATACAAGGCCTTTAACACCCCAATCGTGAAGACCGAAGAACGAATACCTCCACCCGATAAAGCAACCCCAGTTTCCAGTATGCGACCCTTCAGCGCGTCAGCCTCTCCTTGTCGTTTAGCATGAAAAAGCGGATAGTCATTGTTAATCTTTTCTTCCCGCAGGTAGTCTGCACATGCTGTAAGAAATATACATAACGATATAATATACTGTTTCATGACAATCCTTTTTCTATATGATCGAGCCTAGCATATATCGAAATATGTACTCTTGGCAATCCCACTTATTTCTAGTAGTATTCTATTGTCTTAAATATGTGGTTCGTCAAACTCATGAGAAAAAATTATATACAAACGTTTATTTTATTATGTGTAATAAGCCTGCTTTCTTTTAATGTAAGCGCAGAACCGACACTAAAGGAGACACTCCAATGGATTATCGTAAAATCTCAGTCGCTTTGTGATGTACCAAATAGGCAGGAACAAAAAGTTGTCTTTTCATTGTCAAATGACAAGAATAATACAACGCTACGTTTCACTCGGGATATTCGCTATGGTAACAGTAACGAAGTTCATACAAAGCGGGGGGTAGTTGACTTTACAGTTAATAATGTTGTATGGATTGGGGAAAAGAAGTTAATCACTGCTCATTCTAGTTATTATAAGGTTTTTTTATCAGATGATCCGATAATGATGAAACATGATAACGGCTGGCCAATGTGCTATACCAGAAAGAAGAAAAATGCAGAGCGTCTTGTTAAGGCATTCAAGCATGCTATAAATTTAGCAAAGAAAAAAGATTTATTTTAGTTTTGTAACGCATCACTCAAACAAGACCAGGCATGGTTCAGAATGATGTCCCGTTTGTTCGACACTCAAGCGTAAAAGCATTGAAGAATGGGGGGACAGGTCTTTCCATGCCATGTTTTTATTTATTTTCTTTAACCATTCAACTTAATTAAGAAGCGATAGCAGAATACAGTAGCTTTTACTAGCGTACTGAGACAATAAATTATCCCCGCTGTAAGCGGCGGGGAGTTACACCCATAGCGTTAAATTTCACTACTCGCCGTCTTTGCCATAATGTTTACGATCCTTCCGCCGCTTGCCCGCCTGCTGCGTAATCACTCCCTGAATCGCATCCTGACCGGGAATTTCCACGGTATCGTACAGATCATTTAACGGTTGCAGAAAATATTTGCCATCGACGATACGCA
>CAZNGU010000238.1:0-4563 GCA_964572325.1 uncultured Methylomarinum sp. | reverse complement strand
TTATCCATAATCCAGTCACTATCATGCATAAAACAGCTTTCATAACATTAAATAAGCGGAGTAAAATTTTTAATCTCATCATGCTGTTTCCATAATTTTTTTAAATTAATTGTATCTGCATTTTAAAATGGATGCCTGAATCCTGAATATCATGTTCCGCATCTTGTTTGATTTTCCTAAAAGGTATGCCCCAATATAATTCGGTATGGATTTTCTGAGAAGGTGCCCAACGAATTCCAATGCCCCAGCTTCCTATAGTTTTAGACCCTGGTGACGCTAATTCATTATTCTCAGTCCAGCCAAAATCAGCAAAGGTTGCCAGCTGCACCCTGCCATCATTAATAGACTGGCTTAAGCCCGGCAGTGGAATATGAAATACAGGTACACGCCATTCCAGAGAGACAGCAGCACCATTATCTCTAACAAATTGATTTTCCCGATAGCCGCGTACACTATATTGACCGCCAACAGAAAATTTTTCCAGAGGCAGTAGCGGATCATTGGAGAGTTGGACATCGCTGCGGAAGATTGCCTGACTATCCAAGAATGGAAGTCTTCTGATCCATTGGAATTGACCTAGCCAAGAAAAGAAATGACTGTCCACACCTAATGAATTAATTGTTGCATCAAAAGCATCAAGTCCAAAACTAAACGTAGAGCGAAAAGCAAGGACTTGAGTTTGACTACGATCAAGCCAGTTTTGTGAAAAACGTATCACTGAAATCCTGCTTTCGCCGGTGTCATTACCTAGCTCTGGAACGCCCGGTGAAAATGAAAACGCTTGACCCAATAGAAATGTTTTACTACGCCTATGCTCAAAACTGAGCTGCATTGAAAAGCGTTGCTGAATAGTTTGGTAAAATGCTTTTTTAAGAAAAATACCATAAGTTACAGAACGGCTACGAATATCCAGTTGTTCAAAAGGATTTTCTACAACATTGGACTGACTGTTTTGATAAAAAGCGCCCAGTTGAATGTCGTAAAAGCTTAGAGGCAAAGTATATGATGCATTGTAATCATCCAGGCCTTCCGTTCGCCCATATGAAAAATAGGCGGCATCACCAAAGCCGGTCAGATTATTATGTCTAAGCCAAATTTTACCGCTGAAACTACCAATACTGGGCGACCGGTCATTGCTAAACTCCAGCCCTATTTGATAAGGTCGTGCTTCTTTGATTTGGATGTTTAACTGGCTTTCACCGGGTTTCTGACCTGGTTGCAATTCTGCACTGATTGCCTTGATTAAGGGGTCTTGTTGTAATAACAATAGCCGTTGCTGAAGGATATTGATATTTAAAGGATCAGACAGGCTATCTGCAATCCTTTTATCAATATAACTAGTACGCAAGCCATTATTTCCTGTGATATTAATGTTAGTAAGCTGGCCTTCAATAATCTGTAGCGTTAATGACCCTGCACCCAGTTTTTGATCAGGAATGATGGCACCCGAATTAATATATCCTCGGTCTATATAATAGCGAGTGAGTTTTTGCCTAAGATCTTGTAATTCTTCCAGGGTAACAGAGCGATTTTCATAGGCTTGAGTCAATGTGGCTAATTCTTCATTAGAAAAAATCGTATTGCCGGTCAGCTCTATTTTGTGGATAAATAAATGCAGTGAACTAGACAGCGTTTGATCCTGCTCAGAATTTTGTTTAAGCGGAGGTAAAATAAATTCTGGTACAGAAGGCACCGGTTTTATTTTTTGATCGAGTAGTCGGGATTTATCCTGGCTTAAGGCATCAGGAGATACAGAAAAAAACCTTGAACTGGGTATATTGACAGTTGCTGGAGCCGATTGTGCAAAACCATAATGGGGCCATATTACTAGCAGCACAATTGTGAGCCAGCAAAAGGTAAATCTCAGAAGACTCTGGAAACCCAGAAACTTACCACGAGCTTGTTGTAGCGCAAGGAAAGCCTGTCCATAGATTCTGATAAGAATAATCCAAAATAATGCTGCTCGCCTACTTATTGCTACCAATTTATACTCTTAATTTTTAGATAATTAGCTGAACTATTGCTGGCAGAAGAATAGAAATTCCAAGCTGCAAAGTCAACGTATTATTATCATACAAGTGTATGCAAAAGCAAAGTAGAGCCAGATTAAACCTTTAATTCCCCGTTTTTGGCCAAAAAAAGATGAATAACTGGGTGGTTTAAATTTATTCAGTCCAGCTATTTTTTTCAAATTGTCTGTGTTTCAAAGGTAATAACCACATTTGATACATTGATACAAACCAGGTAACCATTGAACATAAACTATAGCCAATACCCGAAATAATGGTTAGCCATGCAAATTCAGGGGCTAATTTAGTCAACCACCATGAAAACACATCAACAATCAAGAACAGGAAAGGCAGAGAAATAACAGCGACTTTAATCCATTGTTTAATACCAATAGATAAGCTAAAAATAAGGCCATTAAAGAAGAAAATAAATGAAATAGCAAAGATATGAATATGTGATACTTTTGTTAATGAAGTAGTTGAAGCGCCATCATTAGTCTTAGCAACAAGTTTAACATTTTCATAACGCATGAAATTAGGTATGCCAGGAATAGTACTATGGCAAGAAATACAGTTATTATAAAAAACAGCTTTCATATCACTGTCCCATTTATCCTCTGGTGCACCCGATCTAACCCACTTAATAATTTTTAATTTATCAACAGAGGATGCTTTATCCCTCATAGAACCGTTAAGCTTAGTTTCAATTTTGCTATGTGTCGGATCACCATGATAACTATAAACAATATCATCAATTGACAAGCCAAATTTTCCATCAGCCATGCCATGGGTAAATAAAATTTGTGCGCTAGCTAATATAGCCCCTAGACCAATCGCTATTAAATACCCAGTAAACAGACTTTTAACAGAAAGATTTAGACTTGGCAGATTTAACCATAGTACACAAGAATGAGTAAGCTTGTTATTAGACATTATGACTTATTTATAAAGGCCATAACATTAGAAAAAACAACATCACAATGATAGTCTCCAAATTCATATATTTTCATCCCTGCAATGTCAAGGTATTCCTGAATTTGACTACGGAGAATACGTTTAGCTCTAAAGTAACGGGTTTTAACCGTTTTTTCTTTGATATTTAATATTTTAGCCGTTTCTTTAACGCTTAACTGTTCTAGAGCACGTAATACAAAAACAATTCGAAAATCTTCTGGAAGTTTGTCTATATGCTTGACAATGAGGGACTGTAATTGGGTGTTTTCCAGAGTTGTATCTGGAATATCCCTGCTACTGCCAGATTGAAGCTCCATTTTATGATTACTTTCTGCATTTTCAAAAAGTTGAATGACCTCATTTGTCATAGAAACCTCCCTTTTATACTTACGTAGATACATATAAGCTTCATTTCGAGTAATCGTAGCAAGCCAGGGAAAAAATTGGACTGCACCACGAAAATCATTGAGCTTAGTATATGCCTTAATATGCGCTTCTTGCACTATATCCATTGCTGTAGCATCATCGGTTACAATACTGCGAGCAATTCGAAACATACTTTGATTATAACGCCTAATAATCTCGCCATAAGCATTATCATCCCCTGCTTTTATACGTGCAATAATCTCTATATCAGAGGCTTTTCTGGATGATAAAACGATCTGCTCAATGCTAACGGCTTTAGTTTTTATCTGACTTGTTTGTAACATACCTAGATCCAGTTATTGTTGGTACAAGTACTGACGTAATGATTAAAGACCACTACGTCAGTAAGTTTAAATTCGTTCAACCCCTTGCCATCATTATGGTATAGGGTTGGGTCGAATATTATGGAACAGGAGTCAATGATATGCTTCCTTTCATTGTCGGATGAAATTCACAGTGATACATCATTGCTTCTTTAACAGTTAAAGTATAGGTTTCTCCCGCAGATAAATTAGGCGAAATAATTTTTTGATCGATACTTTCGACAATATTATGCGGAACAATATCTTTATTTATCCATGTTATAGAGTCGCCGGCTTTCAGCTCAAGCTGATTTGGAACAAATGCAAAACCAGATATTTCAACATTGTACCGAGCATGCTTGGAGATACCTTCCGCAGATACTGTACTTTGTACAATACAATATAATAAGAGGCCTAAAAACATCCAAAACAGAATACTTAAAGTTAACTTTTTGTTGCTCGCCTGTTGTTCGCATAACAAATTCATTAAATTTGCTTCTGTATCATTTCACAATGTGCAAGATGCGCTCTAAATGCAGGAAGAACCGAGACCAGCAATGCTTTGAGTTCTTCATTTTGCGCGCCAGGAATCAGTTGCTCTTCAATCACGCCGATGACCGCTTGATGATATGCAACTTCATGTTCGATATAGCTCTTGTCAAAGGCATTTCCTGATAAAGTGCGCAAATTTGCCTCGTGCTTACTGGATTGTTCTGCCAGGGTTGCAACTAGCCCGTTATTCACAGGGGTAACACCTAGTTTTGTTACTAATGCTACGGCTGAATCTAATACAGCGCTATGATCGGTGATCATTCTCTCGGCAAAATTTTTGACTAAAGTATTTTGTGAGCGCTCTAAAGCAATTTTCCCAG
>CAZNGU010000237.1:0-4566 GCA_964572325.1 uncultured Methylomarinum sp. | reverse complement strand
AATTTAGCCATAATGCCACGGGCTTCTTCTGCCACCATAATCAGATAATTTACAACGTATTCCGGGTCACCACTAAATTTTTTGCGTAACTCCTTGTCTTGGGTAGCGATGCCTACAGGGCAGGTATTAAGATGACATTTACGCATCATAATACAGCCTAAAGAAATGAGTGGTGCGGTACTAAAGCCAAATTCTTCTGCACCTAGTAATGCTGCAATCACTACATCACGGCCTGTTTTTAAACCCCCATCCGTTTGCAGCGTCACGCGTGAACGCAAATCATTCATCACCAATGTTTGATGGGTTTCCGCAATACCTAACTCCCAGGGCAGTCCAGCATGTTTGATACTGGTCAATGGAGAAGCACCGGTTCCCCCACCATCACCTGAAATCAAAATATGATCAGCATGTGCTTTTGCAACACCCGAGGCAACAGTACCTACACCTACTTCTGAAACCAGTTTGACACTGATTCTTGCCGACGGATTTGAATTTTTGAGATCCGAGATTAATTGTGCTAAATCTTCGATTGAATAAATATCATGATGTGGTGGTGGACTAATCAGCCCTACTCCAGGAGTAGAGTGCCGTAAACTGGCAATATAACTGTCTACTTTAGTACCCGGTAGCTCGCCACCTTCTCCGGGTTTAGCCCCTTGCGATATTTTAATTTGTAACTCATCAGCATTAGCCAGATACCAAATAGTTACGCCAAATCGTCCCGAAGCAATTTGTTTAATCGCTGAGCGCTTGCTGTCACCATTAGCCATTGGCGTAAATCGCGCAGGGTCTTCCCCGCCTTCACCAGTATTACTTTTGCCGCCTAAGCGATTCATGGCAATGGCTAAAGATTCATGTGCTTCTGCTGAAATAGAGCCAAAACTCATCGCTCCCGTACAAAAACGTTTAACAATTTCGGCGGCCGATTCAACTTCATCTAAGGGCACGCTAGCCAGGTCTTTTTTAAAAGTCAGTAAACCTTTAAGTGAACAACGGGTTATCGCATCCTTGTTCATGTGATCCGCAAACTGTTGATAGGTTTCCTGACTATTCGTCCGTGTAGCTATTTGAATATCAGCAATGGCTTGTGGATCCCACATATGTCGTTCACCCCCTGCGCGCCAATGGAATTCACCATTATTGGGCAACAAGTCATTTTGAATGTTCTTGTTTTCAGGATAGCCTATTTCATGACGACGCAGAGACTCAGTAGCCAGCACATCAAAGTCAACACCTTGAATACGGCTTGCTGTGCCTACAAAACAACGATCTACTACTTCATCTCGTATGCCAACAGCTTCAAATATTTGTGCACCTTTGTAACTTTGCAGGGTAGAAATACCCATTTTTGCCATGACTTTGAGCATACCTTTGGCCACCGCTTTACGATAAGCGGCCACAATCGTATTGTCGTCTGGCATATCAGATTCCATCAAACCATCACGACGTGCTTGCCATAATGATTCAAAAGCAAGATAAGGATTGATAGCGTCAGCACCAAAACCAATTAACAGACAATGGTGATGCACTTCTCTTGCTTCACCAGTTTCCAGTACGATACCGATTTGGGTACGTTTAAATTGCTTAATCAAATGATGGTGAACTGCGCCTGTCACTAATAAAGTAGGCACAGCAACACGTTCTTCACTTATTTCACGGTCAGACAAGACAATCAGTTGAAACCCATCTTCTATGGCTTGCTCTGCTTCATTGCAAATCTGGTCTAATGCGGTAGATAAGCCCGCATTCCCAGCTGATTTCGGCCAGGTAATATCTAATGTTTTAGTTTTCCAGCCACGATGATCCATATGTTTGATCGCGGCTAATTGCTCATTAGACAAAATAGGGTGTTCAACCAGCAAACGGTGACAATGCTCAGGGCTGGTGCTTAATAAATTAGCTTCAGGCCCTATATAACATTCCAGCGACATAATAATCTCTTCACGAATTGAATCTATTGAAGGATTAGTTACTTGGGCAAATAATTGTTTAAAGTAATCATAAAGCATTCTGGGCTGGTCTGACAGACAAGCTAAAGCAGAATCATTACCCATTGAACCCAAAGGGTCGCGTTTTTCGCGAATCATCGGCAACAACATAAATTGCATAGTTTCAGAGGTAAAGCCAAATGCTTGCATACGTGCCAGTAAAGTATCAGGGGCAAAGCCGTGAGGTTCTTTTTTAGGCTGTAGCTCGCTTAAATGGATACGTTGCTCTTTTAACCAGTCAGCATAAGGACGGCGGGTAGAAAAATCACGTTTAAGCTCTTCATCAGGAATCAAAACGCCCTTTTCAAAATCGACTAAAAACATTCTGCCCGGTTGTAAACGACCTTTAAATTTTACATTTTCAGGTGCAACAGGCACCACGCCGACTTCAGAAGCCATGATCACATGGTCATCATGAGTTAAATAATAACGACTGGGACGCAAGCCATTACGGTCAAGTACTGCACCAATATATTTACCATCAGAAAAAACGATAGATGCAGGGCCATCCCAGGGCTCCATCATGGCCGAATTGAATTCATAAAAAGCCCGTTTGTCTTCAGACATAGTTTCATGATTTTGCCAGGCTTCTGGCACCATCATCATCACCGCTTCCTGTAATGTCCGGCCTGACATTAACAAGAATTCCAGAACATTATCAAAGGTACCAGAATCAGAACATTCCGGTTCAACCACGGGAAATATTTTGCTTAAATCTTCACCAAACAGATCGCTTTTAGCAACACCTTCACGCGCCCGCATCCAGTTTTTATTGCCGCGCATGGTGTTGATTTCACCATTGTGGCTCATAAAACGTTTTGGCTGAGCGCGATCCCATGACGGGCAGGGATGGGTGCTAAAACGTGAATGCACCATCGCCAGGTGTGATGTAAAATCCGGATCACTCAAGTCAGGATAGTAAGGCACCACCTGCTCAGGCATTAATTGCCCTTTATAGATGATGACTTTAGTCGACAGACTGCAAATATAAAACATTTTGCACTGCTGCAATGACTCATCATTGCGTAAAGTATGTGATGCCTGCTTGCGAATAAGATAGAGCTGTCTTTCAAAAGCTTCAGTGTCTAAATTGTCTGTTGCTGCAATAAATAACTGTTCTATGACTGGCTCGGTAGCACGAGCAGATGGACCAATATCAGCTGCATCGGCATCAACCGGTACGCTACGCCAACCAATTAATTGCTGCCCCTGATCTTTAATAAATTGTTCAACAGTTTGCTTACATTGAGCGCGTTCATCATCTTGCTGGGGTAAAAACACCAAGCCTGCTGAATATTTACCGGGCTCGGGTAAATTAACATCGAGATCAGCTTTTGCTACTTTGCTTAAAAATTCCAGCGGCAAAGCTGTCATGATGCCAGCGCCATCCCCGGTATTTTCCTCACAACCACAGGCACCACGGTGCGTCATCGCTTCTAATGCAGTGGCAGCATCCTCAATAATTTTATGTGAACGCTGGCCTTTGATATGAGCAATAAAGCCAACACCACAGCTATCTTTTTCGTTAGCAGGGTCATAAAGACCCTGTTTACCAGGCATCTGGTACGTCTGTTTCGACATTCTTATACACCTTATGGTTTTTCAAGGTTTATTGATTTGTTTTGAAAGCAAATCTTTTGAACGGGTAAGCTGTGCAGAATGGTAACCAAGAAAATAAAGTTACTGTTTGCGCATGATAAGGAGGAACTTAAACAACAAGTGATTCCTACCTTGTTTTGGTGATTGCTGACTACTCTATAAAATAAACTGTGCAGTCATCCCGTAATGTTATTCAATGCGTTTTTAAAAATTGTCCTATTCTCATAGCTTACATTAAATTTAGCCAAAGAATTATACAAAAATCATATTTACAAAGCAAGATTTAGCCTTAGTTCTGAGCTATTAAGGGAGAAAAATCATAATGGCAGGTTGATTTTCATGATCAACTTTTGGTTTTTTTACTAAATTTACGGGATTGTTGCAAGCCAACAATAATACACCAAGATAATGTTTTATAAGTATAAAACACTTAATTCTCGGCTCTTTCTACATCAGGGTCAAAGCAGAAAAAAGGATGGCAACTTATACACAAGCTGGAGAAGAACCCAATATTTTCTATTTTTCGACTTAAAAACATAAAGATTGTATTAATATTTTTGGTCATTTTGATCAGGAAAAATACCATCATTTTTTTTATATCAATTAGATATGATCTTTTCCAGGCTTGACTAAATAACTATATAGCACCCTCAAAACTCATTCTTTTAGCTTATTGTGTATTTAAAAAACTGGAAGAATATATTTCAAGGAAAAAGGTTTTGGCCTTCGCTTAACTATAAGAGACTCTATTCGTCCCAAACGATTTCCAATTTTTTGCTGCACGATCAAAATAAAGAGTAATCCCTGATTTTTTTCAACATCACTACAAAATAACCGCAACTGTAAAGGTAATTAAAACTCAGCAGACATAGAAGAATGCTTGCTAACAAGTGGGCGTAGACAGTCTTCATGAACATTAAAGGCTTTGTTGGACGAAGCCGCTATCGCAGCAGAAAAGAGCGCACATTACCTATAAACT
>CAZNGU010000236.1:0-4566 GCA_964572325.1 uncultured Methylomarinum sp. | reverse complement strand
CAAACAAAGGGTGTCGGGTCTTGTCTTTTGCTAAATTATATAATAGAGAGAATAAAAGAGGGCAGAGAAATATTTATGTAATAATTGCGATTAAATGTTTTACGAGAGTCGAAATAGTTGGAAGAAAAGCTTGGAAGCAATCGGTTCGAGAAGTTAATATTACTCTGACCCTTATTATTAATTTCTGGGAAACTTCAGTTATTATAGTTCTTAAATGTAAAGCTTGTTTATTTATTGGTTTTTTCAAAATTCGGCAAATAGTTGCGCCTTTTGGACGGTGTTTACACTGCTTGAAGTATATAGTGCTATGTGTTGTTTAGATCAAAATTGAGAGTTTATGAGTCAGAAATTAAGCACAACAGACCATAGTAGAGATAGTGTAAATCTAAAATATGTCTACCCCGTTTTTTCCAGAAGGGCGGGAGGTTTATCTATAGGTGTGAATTTTAATACAAATAATGCGTGTAACTGGCGTTGTGTGTATTGCCAGGTACCGGGTTTAGTTAGGGGGGCTGCGCCTGAGCTAGATATTTTGTTATTAGAGAGGGAGTTGCGTTTTTTTCTTGATAAGGTGTTAAACGGTGATTTTTTTGATCAGTTTAATGTGTCAGAAAAACAGCGGGTAATTAAAGATATAGCTATTTCAGGAAATGGAGAGCCGACCAGTTTAAGATGTTTTGATAAAGCGGTTCAGTTGCTTGGAAAAATAGGGAGAGAGATGAATGTGTTGCCTGCAAGTCGTTTTGTGTTGATAAGCAATGGCAGTTTAATGCATCAGCCCCATGTTCAAAATGGATTGAAAATTTTAAATAATTTTCATGGGCAGGTCTGGTTTAAATTAGACAGTGCAACAGAGCAGGGTAGAAAAAAAATAAATGATACGCGGTTGAGCAATAAAAAAGTGTTTGAAAACTTGCAACGCTCCGCTGATTTGTGTGAAACCCTGCTACAAACCTGTGTGATAGATTTTTTGTCTGGCAAGGAGAGGGAATTAGAAAAGAAATCTTATCTTGAGTTACTGAATAAAATAAAACAACATTCAATCAAAATTGATAAGGTTTTGCTTTATACCCTTGCCAGGCAGTCGCAACAGTCTGAAGCAGAAAAAACTAAAAAACTAGAGAGGGAAGAAATTGATTTGTTTGCAAAGAGTATAAAAAATCTGGGATATCGGGTAGAGATTAGTTATTAGTTGACTTGGGAAATAAGATTGCCCGGTATTTTAGTCTCTGAAAGAGTTGTTTTAATAACACTTCGTTGTTTCACGCAACGGCAGAGAAAGTCTAATCAGAAACTGAAGTCTGGTCGTTTTGGCTGGTTTTTTCCTCAGATTACCTTGGTACAGGAGGTAGATAATCTATATTGTGGCATCAAAAAGTGAGCCTAGCATTTCCTGCTCAGCTTGTAGTATTTTAACGCCTGCTTTGGCCTCTGTTTCAGCTTTATCTAATTCACTGATAGGAGTAAATAAACTGTTTGGTGTGATTTCAGAGCCGCCTACTTCATTGTCAGTTACAGAAAATTCAGCAATGGTTTGAGCTGCATTGGCTGCCTTGAACTGGGCATTAGTAATGATATTGCTTGCACTAGCCGATATTGGTGTTATATCCATTTTGCCTCCTCTGAACTTAGATCAATCATACTCCTGTATTGAACCACTTGGAAGATAAAAAGTTCAAAAATTGTGGGATATGTGAACTATATTCAGTTTAGTTTTTGAGAAACTAACTGTATTAATAAGAAGTTAATAATTCTCACTCCTCACTAAAAGATATATAGCAGAAGATATTTTTTGAAAATAAATTCGCTGGTAATATTCAGTGAATAGCATAAGTAGGCAATGATGATATTTAGCAAGGTATTCGGTATATAAATATTCGCGACTTACACAATCAAATGCAGAGTGGGCTAAGGTTTTAAAGGCAATGGGTTTTTTAGATACACAAACAAAAAAGAAATCGAGGCATTGAGAAATAAGTAATTTTATGGTGTAATAATAGGGTTTTTGTCATGGAGTGCCTCTGGCTTTAGCTAAGGGGGGTTTGCTGTAACTTGTCTGGAGAACAGGCTTCAACTATGCAATTTAATATTAAAGAAGGTTTAGACCTTCCCATTACCGGTGTGCCTGTACAGGTCATTGAAAAAGCTAACAAGGTTAAGTCTGTTGCTATTTTGGGAAAAGACTACGTAGGACTAAAACCTAAGATGATGGTCACAGAGGGTGACACGGTTAAATTAGGTCAGGTTCTTTTTATTGATAAACAAAATCCTGATGTTAACTTTACATCACCTGGTGCAGGTGTTGTTAAAGAAATTAATCGAGGAGCAAAACGTGTTTTACAATCAGTCGTTGTAGAGCTTAATGGCACGGAGCAGGAAACATTTAAGAAGTTTTCTAAAAAAGAATTATCAGCGCTGAAAGTTGACGATATAAAGAAAAATCTATTGTCTTCTGGGCTTTGGACTACTTTTGTAACACGTCCTTATGGAAAAATTCCTACAATTGATGATGTGCCAAGCTCGATTTTTGTTACGGCGATTGATACTCGACCATTAGCTGCTGACCCAGTAGTCATTATTAAAGATAGATCTGCTGATTTTGCTAATGGCCTTTCTATTGTTGCCAAATTAACAGAAGGTAAAACTTATCTCTGTAAAGCGGCAGGTGCTGATTTTGAAGCTAATGAAGCAACCCAGACTGCAGAATTTTCTGGCCCACATCCTGCCGGTTTAGCCAGCACGCATATCCACTTTATTGACCCGGCCAGTATTGATAAGCACGTATGGCATATTGATTATCAGGCTGTGATGGCTATTGGTGCTTTATTTACTTCTGGTAAATTGAATGTAGAAAGAATAGTGTCTTTAGCAGGCCCCAGTGTTAAAAAGCCTTGTTTAGTGCGTACGCGAGTCGGTGCAAATACAGATGATCTGGTTTTAGGTTTGCTGGAAGATGTTGAAAACAGAGTGATTTCGGGTTCAGTATTGTATGGACATGAAGCGGTAGGTGCTAACGCATTTCTGGGTTGTTATAGCCAACAGCTTTCAGTGCTTAAAGAAGGAAGAGAGCGGGAATTATTCGGCTGGATTGTTGCTGGAAAAAATAAGTATTCAGCCATGAATATTTATACCTCAAGCGTTGATCGTAAAGATAATCGCTTATTTCCATTAACAACCGATAAAAATGGCAGTAATAGAGCCATTGTCCCTGTTGGGGTGTTTGAGTCAGTCATGCCAATGGATATTTTGGCAACCCCATTATTAAAAGCAATGGTGGTAGGTGATACAGATCAAGCGCAATTACTGGGCTGTTTGGAATTAAATGAGGAGGATGTTTCTTTATTTACTTTTGTAGATCCTGGTAAACATGATTTTGCACCGGTGCTTAGAGCGAATTTAACTAAAATTGAGAAGGAAGGATGATGTCGATGTCGGCTAGAGATATTTTAGATAGCATTGAGCCACATTTTACTAAAGGCGGAAAACTAGAAAGGTATTACGGTCTTTACGAGATGGTTGATACCTTTATTTATACTCCGTCTGAAGTAACACGCGGAACGACGCATGTGCGCGATGGTAATGACCTGAAACGCACGATGACTTTTGTGGTAATTGCCACATTGTTCTGTGTTTTGATGGCCATGTATAATTCAGGTTATCAAGCGAATTTAGCCATGCAAGCGATGGGTGTAGATGAAGCAAATAGCTGGCGTAGTATTCCTATGTCCCTGTTTGGTTATAACCCGATGAATCCCTTTTCCAATATGGTTCATGGCGCGTTATTCTTTTTACCTATATATATGGTAACTTTGGCCGTTGGTGGCATCTGGGAAGTATTATTTGCTACAGTACGAGGACACGAAGTCAACGAAGGTTTTCTTGTTTCATCCATGTTATATTCTTTGATCTTACCGCCTGATATTCCTTTATGGCAGGTGGCCTTAGGTATTTCCTTTGGTATTGTTATTGGCAAGGAAGTGTTTGGTGGTACCGGGAAAAACTTTTTAAACCCCGCGTTGACAGGTCGAGCCTTCTTATTCTTCGCTTACCCTGCGGCCATATCAGGCGATTCTGTCTGGGTGGGTGTTGATGGTTATACCATGGCAACACCTTTAGGTCTTGCAGCACAAGGTGGCTTGGATGCTGTTCATGCTGCTGGCTATGACTGGTTTCAAACTTTTATGGGGTTTATGCCAGGTTCAATTGGTGAAACATCAACGCTGGCAATATTAATTGGTGCAGCTTTTTTGTTGTATACCAAAATTGGCTCCTATCGAATTATGGGGGGTGTGTTTGCTGGCATGGTGGCGACTACGTTATTGTTTAATATTATAGGTAGTGACTCCAACCCAATGTTTGCATTCCCCTTCTATTGGCATTTAACAGTAGGTGGCTTTGCTTTTGGCATGGTTTATATGGCGACGGATCCTGTGAGTGCGTCGATGACCAATACTGGGCGATGGGTGTATGGTGCACTGATTGGGGTGATGGTTATTTTGGTTCGGGTGGTGAATCCTGCTTTCCCAGAAGGTATGATGTTGTCGATTTTATTCGCCAATATGTTTG
>CAZNGU010000235.1:0-4579 GCA_964572325.1 uncultured Methylomarinum sp. | reverse complement strand
CTTATATTCATCGGCTGCCTTTGTAATGAGTAGTTGTTTCAAATAAAACACCTAGCTTTCTGATTTTATTGCCTTTGAATAAATATGATAACGTATAAATTCAGTTTTTTATAATTTGTGTTGAATAAGACCTTTACCGAATAATTGTTTTGTTTTTCTAAAACTATATTTTCAGTTGCCTTAGGTATTAAATAGGACTAAAATAGTACTCAATACAATTGGAAAAGCAATGCTAAAACTGAGTAAGTTAACTGATTATGCCACCGTCATCTTAAGCTATATGGCAAAAGACTATTTGCATATGCATGCCAGTCAGGAAATAGCCAAAACGACTGGGATTGCTCAACCCACAGTGAGCAAAATCCTTAAAATTCTGGTTAAAGCCCGGGTGCTAACTTCTATACGAGGTGCAAAAGGTGGCTATTTATTAGCTAGGGCGCCTGAGAAAATTACGGTTGCAAAGATAATAGATGCCCTGGAAGGGCCGATTGCATTAACCGAATGTAGTGTTTCCCATAAAAATTGCGAGCAGGTTGTAGATTGTGAAATTCAAGGTAATTGGGGTTTAATTAATCAGAAAATTTTACATGCACTAGAGTCTGTGACTTTAGCTGATATGGCCTTGCCAGCAAAGCCTGCTGAAGAAATTGTTGTTCCAATATCCAGTTTTAATAGGTAGAAACCTTATGTCAACAAGTACCCAAGAAATTGAAAATTTAATCGCTCAGGAATACAAACAGGGGTTTGTAACTGAGCTTGAAGTAGAGACATTTCCTCCTGGACTGGATGAAGAGGTCATTGCTAAATTGTCAAAGATTAAAAATGAGCCGGATTTTATGCTGGATTATCGGCTCAAAGCGTTTCGGCATTGGCAAACCATGAAAGAGCCCGATTGGGCACAATTGAATATTGAACCGATTGATTATCAAGCGATCAGTTATTATTCTGCGCCTAAAAATAAAAGTGATGGGCCACAAAGTCTGGATGAAGTAGATCCGCAATTATTAGAGACTTATAAAAAACTGGGCATCCCTTTAGACGAGCAGGAGCGCTTGGCCGGCGTTGCGGTAGATGCAGTGTTTGACAGTGTCTCTGTAGCAACTACGTTTAAAGGTAAATTAAAGGATGCCGGTGTTATTTTTTGTCCAATTTCAGAAGCTCTACAAGAATATCCTGAATTAGTAAAAGAATATTTGGGGACTGTAGTCCCCGACACCGATAATTTCTTTGCGGCATTAAATGCTGCAGTATTTACCGACGGCTCTTTTGTTTATATTCCAAAAGGCGTGCGTTGCCCGATGGAATTATCTACTTATTTTAGAATTAATGCCGCCAATACCGGACAATTTGAACGCACTTTAATTATTGCTGACTCAGATAGCCATGTTAGTTATTTGGAAGGGTGTACAGCCCCCATGCGTGATGAAAATCAGTTGCATGCAGCCGTGGTCGAGCTGGTGGTAATGGACAATGCAGAAATCAAATATTCTACCGTTCAAAACTGGTATCCCGGTGATGAAAATGGCGTAGGGGGTATTTATAACTTTGTAACTAAACGTGCAGAATGTCGGGGTTATAACGCCAAAGTATCCTGGACACAGGTAGAAACAGGATCAGCTATAACCTGGAAATATCCTAGTTGTATTTTATTAGGTGATGATTCTGTCGGTGAATTTTATTCAGTAGCATTGACCAATAATTATCAGCAGGCCGATACCGGTACCAAAATGATTCATATTGGAAAAAATACTCGCAGTACTATTATTTCCAAGGGGATTTCTGCAGGTAAAGCCCAAAACACTTATCGTGGTTTGGTCAAGGTTGGCAAGGGTGCTGAAAATGCGCGCAATTATACCCAGTGTGATTCCTTACTAGTGGGCGATCAATGTGGCGCTCATACCTTTCCTTATATAGAAGTTAAACAGCCTTCCGCTCAAGTGGAACATGAAGCGACCACTTCAAAAATAAGCGAAGACCAATTATTCTTTTGTCAACAACGTGGTCTTTCGGCAGAAGATGCGGTGTCGATGATTGTCAATGGTTTTTGTAAAGAAGTATTTAAGGAATTACCTATGGAATTTGCGGTAGAAGCGCAAGCTCTATTAGGCATTAGTTTAGAAGGCTCGGTAGGATAAATATACCGCAAGCACAGCAATAAGAGAGTGTGATTTAAGGTGAGGTCATCTATCACCATGAAGCACATGAAGACAATGAAGGATAGAGCAAAACCAGCAATTGCTATTCTTCAAAGACTTCATGAGCTTCATGGTAAAAAAGCAATATTTTTTACGTCGCTTTTAATCACACCCGCTATAAGATAAAAAATGATTACACAGGAAACAGAATGCTCAATATAGAAAACCTTCATGTTAACGTCGGCGATAAAGCGATTCTCAAAGGTATTAATTTACATATTAAACCGGGTGAAGTACATGCCATTATGGGTCCTAACGGTGCAGGTAAAAGCACCCTTTCACATGTGCTTTCCGGTAAAGCAGGTTACACGGTAAGGCAAGGAACAGTCAGTTATAGCGGCCAGGACTTATTGGCTATGGATCCGGAAATTAGAGCAAGAGAAGGTGTTTTTCTGGCATTTCAATATCCTGTGGAAATTCCCGGAGTAAGTAATATCTATCTATTAAAAGCGGCGTTAAATTCAATTCGTAAACATCAGGGTTTAGATGAGGTGGATGCGATGGACTTTTTAATGCTGGTTAAAGATAAAATTAAATTATTGCAGATGGATGAGAAATTCCTTTATCGAGCTGTTAATGAAGGTTTTTCCGGGGGCGAAAAAAAGCGCAATGAAATTCTTCAGGCGGCGATACTTGAGCCCAAACTATGTGTGCTGGATGAAACCGACTCAGGCTTAGATATTGATGCCTTAAAAATTGTTGCAGAGGGGATTAATTCCCTACGCTCTGAACAACGATCATTCTTAATGATTACCCATTATCAGCGCATGCTGGACTATATTAAACCAGACTTTGTTCATGTTTTGGCCGATGGCAAGATTGTTAAATCGGGTGGGCCTGAGCTGGCTTTAGAACTGGAAGCAAAAGGTTATCACTGGGTTGAGGAGCAGGCAGCATAATGAGTGGCTTGCAAAATTATAAAGCAGATTATCAACAGTTGCGTGATGATCTACCCGGGCAATCTTTATCCTGGTTGCAGCAGCTAAGAGTGGATGCGTTTGAATCATTTTCTAAAACGGGTTTCCCATCATTAAGAGAAGAGGAATGGCGCTATACCAATGTTTCGGCGATTGAGAAAAAATTGTTTTCTCCGTTGCAAGCAATTGAAACAGAAAAAATAGATGAGGAATGGTTACAGAGTCATTGCCTAAAAGATGCCTATACGGTGGTTATTATTAATGGCCGTTTTTCAAAACGATATTCTGTATTAGAAGGCTTGCCAGAAGCTATTACTGTTTCCAGCATGACTGATGCGCTGGAACAACAAGCCACATTAGTTGAAAAATATCTGGGCAAGGCAGTGACGCATGAAGAACATGGTTTTGTTGCTTTTAATAGCGCATGGTTCAGTGATGGATTATTTGTTCATGTGCCTGCACAACAGATTCTGGATAAACCTGTTCAATTATTGCATGTGGTGACGCAAGCGGATTATCTGGCGACCAGTCGCCATATTTTAATTGCGCAAGAAATGGCGCAAGTTGAAGTCATTGAAACTTTTGTAGGTGCTAATAATGCTTATTTAACGGCATCGGTCACAGAAGTATTTGTCGAAAAAAATGCTGATCTGACGCTGTACAAAATGCAAAGCGAAAGCGAAAAAGCTTATCACTTTGGTGGTACCTATGTGAAACAGGCTCAAGAAAGCCGCTTTAAACAGTATAATTTTGCTTTTGGTAGTTTGCTGGCAAGAAATGATGTGCATACTGATTTAGATATTGCTTCTGAATGTGATTTGAATGGTTTGTATCTAGGCGTGAAACGCCAGCATATTGATAATCACACGCGGATTAATCATTTACAGCCACATGCTATTAGCCGGGAATTATACAAAGGGGTGTTAAATCAACGCGCCAGAGGAGTATTTCAGGGGCGGGTTTATGTGGCAGAAGATGCCCAGAAAACCGATTCGGAAATGAATAATCGAAATTTATTATTATCCAATGATGCCGAAGCTGACGCTAAACCTCAGCTGGAAATTTATGCTGACGATGTTAAATGTGCACATGGTGTAACAGTGGGGCAATTAGACGAAAAATCTATTTTCTATTTGAAATCTCGCTGTATTGATGAAGAAACCGCACGGAATATGCTGACGTTTGCTTTTGCCAATGAAATGGTGGATAAAGTAAAAATTAAAGCCTTACATGCTAAGTTGCTTGAGCAATTATTACTACGTTTCCCACAAGAAAGTGTAGAGAAGGATTGGCTGTAAGTTATAGGATGTCTGCTATTTCAATGCTGATGTTTTTCAACTGAGACAGGGTGATTTTATCCCCTGTCCGTAAGGTGGTTTTTTCCGCATACTGCCCGTTAAATGGTTGGCGATAGATTTCAAGACAGGCATCAATAATGTTCAATACCCAATATTCAGCAATATTATG
>CAZNGU010000234.1:0-4609 GCA_964572325.1 uncultured Methylomarinum sp. | reverse complement strand
ACCTAACTGGATTAAATATCTATAGACAGTGCATTTCCACTTACTTAACATTTTTGTAACTACTCAGCGAGTATTAGCGCAAAGGGTGCAGGGTGTTAATTTAACAGGACGCGTGAATACATCCATGTGCGGCGTAAGCTCTCTGAAACATCTGACCACCAAGGATGGTGGAAATGCAGGTTTTGCAGGAGCAAAAACCTGCCTGTTTCAGAAGCCTGATAAATCAATACCCTACACCCTCAGCAAAATCACACTGAATAGTTACCGCCGGGATTCCTTTGGAAGAGTAATAGTATTATATTTGTAACTACTCATGTGTTGTTGCGCAAAGGGAGTTGATTTATCAAGATGGGTAAATATATCTTGTTAAGCTCAATGAAACGTCCTATTTCAGAAGCCTTATAAATCAACCCCCTACGCCATTTTCTGAATTTTAGTGAGTAAATACTTATATTTTATATTTATCTCAATATTTAACATAATTTATGGTATAATATTCAGTTAACTTTGGGTAAATGTGGTTGACAGTTTGTATATATTTATTTTACCATCCGTCGTCTTTTTTATCCGTTTTTTGTTTTAACAATTTTTTAGGACTTAGCTCAATGAAAAGAACGTATCAACCCAGTAAAATTAAACGTGCAAGAACTCATGGTTTTCGTGCAAGAATGGCAACTAAAGGTGGCCGCAAAGTAATCAATGCGCGTAGAGCAAAAGGCCGTGCAGCATTAACTGTGTAATTGGTAACTGAAAATTTTAGTTTTCCTGTTCTGTTAAGATTAGGAAAACCCGCTGATTATAAAAAGGTATTTAAAAATCCAATAAAGTCTACAGATAGCTTTTTTACATTATTGGCAATAAAAAATGATTATGATCACCCTAGACTGGGGCTTGCAATTGCAAAAAAAAATATAAAAAAAGCAGTTACAAGAAATTTGATTAAAAGGGCTGTTAGAGAAAATTTCAGACAGCAACAACATCGCTTAAAAAATATTGATATCGTTGTTCTTGCTAGAAGAGATGCTGCAAATGCACCAACTGATTTATTAAAAAAGTCATTAGATAAACACTGGCTTAAACTGGTCAACAGATGCAATACCTGCTCATAAACCTTATAAAGTTTTATCAATATTTTATAAGTCCTCTACTTGGGAATAGATGTCGTTTTTATCCAAGTTGTTCAAGTTATAGCCAGGAAGCCATCCAGCTTCATGGTGTCCTCAAAGGTTTATACCTTACACTCAGAAGAATATTAAAATGTCACCCTTTCCATGAGGGTGGAATTGACCCTGTTCCAGAAAAATTTGGTAAATAAAAAATGGAAAACATGAGAGTTCTACTAGTCCTTGCCTTTATGATGACTTCTTATTTGATATGGGAAGCCTGGCAAATAGATTATGGTCCAAAACCTGTTGTTAATGTATCAGAGCAGCCAACTATTATTGATTCTGCAGGTGATTTACCAACAGCTGGCAACAATGTTCAGACTAAAGTATCTGGGCAAAGTGTTGAAGCAGTACCCATGCTTGATGTTCCTGCCGATAAAATTATCACGGTTACTACTGATGTTTTTTCTATTGAAATTGACAGCAACGGTGGAACAGTACGCAATCTTGATTTATTACAACATCCACGTGAAAAGGTAAATACAGTTGTTAATAATTTGCGTTCAATGATTGGACTGGATCCAGAAGAAAAAGATGAAAGTCCTATTCGGTTATTTAATGCCAATGTGGAAAAATTATTCTTAGCACAAAGTGGATTAATTGCAAACAATGGTTCTGCTAAAGCACCTGATCATCATGCTTCGTATAGTAGTGAAAAAGATAACTATGAATTGGCAATTGGAGAAGATAGCATATCTGTACCGTTAAGCTGGATCAATGAACAGGGATTGCAAGTTACCAAAACTTTTATTTTTAAGCGGGGTAGTTATGATATTACGGTTGATCAAAAGGTAAAAAATAATTCATCAAATGTTTGGTCAGGTAGACAGTATGCACAATTATTAAGAGTCCCTTTTGTTGATGATAAAGGTAATACCTTTATTAGAACCTATGCCGGCGGAGTTGTGTATACGGCGGAAGACTTATATCAAAAAATTGATTATGAAGAAATGGAAGATGAAAATCTAAGTGTTTCAACTTTAGGTGGTTGGAGTGCCATGATTCAGCATTATTTTGCCTCGGCATGGATTCCGCCTGCAGATCAGGAAAATCATTTTTATACCAAAAAGCTAAAAGATTATCGTTATGTTATTGGTTCTTATTCTCCGGCTTTTGAAGTAGCATCTCAATCAGAAGTTGTGTTTACTTCACATTTATTTGCTGGACCAAAAATTCAGCCGATGATGGAAGCAATAGCACCTGGTTTAGAATTGACTGTTGATTATGGCTGGCTGACTATTATTGGTAAACCTATCTATTGGTTATTGAATAAAATACATGGATATGTAGGGAACTGGGGTTTGTCTATTTTAGGGGTTACGCTGACTATTAAGTTATTATTTTTTAAATTATCTCAAGCCAGTTTTCGTTCTATGGCCAAGATGCGTAAAATCCAGCCGCGCCTTAAAGAACTTAAAGAAAAGTTTGAAGATGATAGACAGCGTTTTAATACTGAAATGATGGCAATGTATAAAAGGGAAAAAGTAAACCCAATGGGAGGCTGTCTTCCTATTTTGGTACAGATCCCTGTATTTATATCTCTGTATTGGGTGTTAATTGAAACCGTAGAATTACGTCAGGCACCTCTTGCCTTATGGATTCAGGATTTATCTGCGCAAGACCCCTTCTTTGTTTTACCCGTTATTATGGGTATTACTATGAAACTTCAGCAAACCTTAAACCCTGCTCCGATAGATCCATTACAAGCAAAAGTAATGAAAATGTTTCCTATCATTTTTACCGTATTCTTTTTGTTTTTTCCGGCGGGCTTAGTCTTTTATTGGGTGTGTAATAATACTTTATCATTTCTCCAACAATGGTATATCACTCGCCAAATTGAAGCTGAGAATAATTAATTTGTGCTAATTCCCAGGTTTTTTATTAGTTATTTTAGAAAACCTGGAAAATTTTATTACTCAATTTCCTCGTGTCACACAACACATTAGATACTATCGCTGCTATTGCCACACCTTCAGGCAATGGTGGTGTCGGTATTATCAGAATTTCAGGATTGTTAGCAACGCAGATTGCAAAAAAACTGACTGACAAATCATTTTCCCCGAGACTAGCTCTATTTACTGCATTTAAAGATAAAGATAATTCAGTTATCGACTCCGGTATTCTGCTATATTTTCCTAATCCTTGTTCTTATACTGGTGAGGACACAATTGAACTACAAGGACATGGTGGAACTGTAGTTTTAGATATGTTGCTAAAAAGAGTGCTTAGTTTGGGTGCTAGAATGGCGAATCCTGGTGAATTTACCCAAAGAGCTTTTCTTAACAATAAACTGGATTTAGCACAGGCTGAAGCAGTTGCCGATTTAATTGAAAGCAGTACTGAACAATCAGTACGTTCTGCACAAAAATCCATGCAGGGGGTCTTTTCAAAACAGATTAATGCATTAGTCGAACAATTGACTGAATTGAGAATGTATGTAGAAGCCGCGATAGACTTTGCAGATGAAGAAATTGATTTTTTATCAGACGGTGTGGTTAGCAATAAAATAAATAAGATTGCAGATAAAATTCAAAAAATACAAAATATTGCAAAACAGGGGCGCTTATTACGAGATGGAATGAGCATTGTTCTAGCTGGAAAACCCAATGCCGGAAAATCCAGTTTATTGAATGCTCTGGCTGGACATGAAGCTGCGATTGTCACAGAAATTGCAGGAACTACAAGAGATATTCTGAAAGAACGAATACAAATTGATGGAATGCCGTTACATATTATTGATACTGCGGGTTTAAGAGAAAGTAATAATATAGTAGAAAAAGAAGGAATTCGCAGAGCATATGAAGAAATAAGACAAGCTGATAAAGTGTTATTAATAATAGACAGCACAGACCCAGAGACTGATTATATTGTTAATACCTTACCGAAAGGTCTCAATATAACAAAAGTTTATAACAAAATAGACCTGTCTGGAATGCCAGCTAAAATAATTGAAAAAGATCAGCAAAGTGAAATCTATCTTTCGATAAAAAAAAATATCGGGATAGATTTGTTAAGAAATCATTTAAAAAAAAGTGTCGGCTTTAACGGTGAATCAGAGGATGTATTTATTGCAAGAAGAAGGCATATAGAAGCATTGAATGAAGCTAAAGAATTTATTGAAAGTGCAATAAAGCAATTACAAAACCAGGTTGGTGAATTAGTGGCAGAGGATTTAAAACAAGCTCAAAACAGTTTAGCAGAAATTACCGGTGCATTTAGTTCAGATGATTTATTAGGGAAAATATTTGGTTCTTTTTGTATTGGAAAGTAACCTAGTAAACATCATCCAAAAATAAGATAAAATAAGAATATAAAAACAATAGGTTAAATTATTTTACTTCTTTATATCTTCCTTTTGTATTCTTTTACTTTACTATTTTTTACACTGAATTTACAATAAAACAAATTATATTGGGTGTAATTCAAAGTGAGGGGAAATCATC
>CAZNGU010000233.1:0-4612 GCA_964572325.1 uncultured Methylomarinum sp. | reverse complement strand
CTATTTGTACAACACAGAAGACGGATAAAAAGACAAGCGAATTGTCGAAGTTATTCCGTGCACGTTCCTTAGCTGTTGTCTACAATATTTTGTTTTTCTTTATCTTTATAGCTCTTAATGGTTAATTGTAAAGCCAGACGTTTCTTTTCTAACTCTAGTAACTCAATTTCTCTTTTAAGATAAAGGTCTGCATCTTTTCTAATAGCATAACTTTCTTCTTGCATGGCAATACGTTGTAATTCATAACGCTGTTTGTAACTCACATCGGTGTCAAATTCTAATTGCTTTAAACGATTTTTCTGGTCAAGTTCTTCGGTATGTGATTTGCTCTTGGCTTTTCTCCATTTTGCCTGTTCTTTTTCATAGTCAGCAATTTCCGCATCTAGTTCTTTTTCTTTGATTTTCATCTGATGAGAAATCAAGCTCATTTTTTCCTTTTCTTCGTGCTCTCTTATTAGAGCCTGCTGATTATCTTTTTCTTGTAGTTCTTCTGTTAAGGTTAGCTCCTTTAAACTTTGATGGTGTTTTATTTTATCCAGATAGATTTTTTTTCTGATTTTATGCTCATCTAGCTGTTGTAATTCTTTGTCTTCTAATAAGCGTTTATTATTCTCAGCATGTAAGGCCTGTTTTTGTCTGTTTAACTCAGCCAGTTCATTTAATTGTTTAAATTGTTTCCTTTTATGTTCAATTTTCAGCTTTTCCTGAGTTTGCTGTTGCCTGAATAACTCTTCATTCTGTTGTTCATTAAACTCAAAACTTTTTTTAAGTACACAGAGATAGACATTCTCTTTGGCAAATTGAACATCAGGGAATTCTTCAAAACTGGTTTTAATTTTGCAAATAACCTGAGATTGGATATGTTGTAAAATCAGCATTTCGCTAATTTGCAGCGCTATCTTTTTTTCAATGGGTTTCAAGCCTTCCTGTACCCAGGAGCCATCAGATAAATTCAGTAACTCCCTGTTGACTTTATCAAGAACCAGTCCTTGATAGGTTTTCTTTATATGGCTATTGAGTTCTGCTAGTATTTCCATATTGCTACTGGCATACTCAAAGGTTGGCTGAAACCGAATATCCAGGACTATATCCAGGGTGCAAAAATCATCATAAAGCTTTACCTGGTCAGTACAATGCCACTCCTCAATGCTTAAGGGAACAAGCGTATGATAAAAACGTTTAGCAAATTTTGCAGGCCTTAAAAAAACCTTTTCATAGCTTCCTAGCTTGCTTATAACTAATTGTCGATCTGCATCAAAACCAGCTTCCCATACTTCGTTAATATCATCTATATCTGTAGAATTATTGGCAAGCCAGTTATCTATATTAGTGACGGTATTATTCATAAACTTTCATCTACATGTTGGGTGGTTAATGATGCCGCTTTTATTTGATTAATTTTATCGGCCATTTTTTCTGCAATTAAAGGATACAGATTAGGCGCAAATTCCACGGTTCTATGATCCAGTTTTCGTAAAAATCCACGGTTCAACAGTAAACCAACGGCAAACATACGGGATAAATCTGAATATCGCCGGGCTTTTTCCAGCTCTGTTTTTTCAATGACCATTTGAAGTTCGTCATTATGGTTAATGGTGAATTCGGTGAATTGTCTTAAGCATTCAAAAACCAGTTCTTCTTCATCGGGAGTTAAAGGGCCGGGGGCGGTAAACTCAAGGCGATAAGACAGTAGTACCGTAAAAAAATCGACCATAGCGGCACAGATGAAAGCAAACAAAGAAAAGCCTTTCCACATGGCTATTGAAGGCGTTATATCGGCTGTAAATTGCTTATAGGTCATTAATAAAGGGGCTTCTGGTAAGCCTAGCCCCATATAGCTGGATAATTGTCCAATTTGTAACTGGACTTCCTGGTAATTTGTCAGTACATCGTAATAGGAGGTTTCCAGATCCTTGGCAACATCTAAATCACTTAAACTACCTTGTAAACGCTGGATTTTTTTATCAAATGCTGCAAAGACCAGATCAAGATCCTGCTGCTTTATTTTTTTTTCGTCATACATTTTCTTATAGTGTTTATAAAAAGGGCCGTCTCCTACTTGATTTCTATAACCACCTGTTATTAAAGGGTGTGTGCCAAAATATGCTTGCGCGGCTTCGTCAGAAGCTTTTTTTAGTTCAGCATGTTGCTGTTTTATGACATTGCCTTTAATGCTTAAAATTTGCCCTAGATATGTTTTAATCGTTTGTCTTAATTCATCCAGACGATTGATATGAATCGAATCTTGCTGCGATATTTCGTAAAACTTAAAATAAGAAAATGAAACAGAAGCGGTTAAAGCGATCAGCAGTGACAAGATAACGGAAGCATAGCGAACTCGGTTTGCCTTCCAGTGAATGCCGGCTATTTCAAGTGAACAAATGACAATTATAGACTGGATAGCCACAGTAATAACTAAAGCAATCCAGTCGGTAATAAAATGAGACAAGCCATAAAAAGTGGTAAACCCGGAGGCCACGCTTAGCATCAGTACAATGGGAATAGTCCAGATTCTGAGCATTCCTACAAATAGTGTCTGAATACTGTTGATTAAATAGCCTACACCCGCAGGTTTTTTATTTTTATTAGTTTTTGCCATAGTAAAATAGAGTGTGATTAATTTACTCTTTCATCATCTTTATACATTGTTTCACTGAGTTTCTTGCCATCTTTGTTCCAGATGGTTATTAAACCTTCTCTTTTTCCATTTTTAAAATTTCCGACGACTTTTTTTTGACCATTTTCATGCCAGTCAATCCATAATCCGTGTTTAACACCGTTTTTATAATATTTTTCTATAATTTGCTGTCCATGATTATTCCACCAGGTCCATAAGCCTTCCTGTTTGCCATTTTTATAAATACCTTCGCTTTCTTTACGGGCATTAGAGTGCCAGGCAGTAAATAAGCCCTCGGCCAGGCCATCTTTATAGTGAACTTCTTTTTCTATCTGCCCATTAACATAACGTGAGATAAATTTTCCGGTAAAAGGCTGCTCGTGTCCCGGTTGGTATTGTAATCCTCTTTCCCTTTCAATTAGGCGATTAACTACTTTACTGACCACTTCTTTGCCACATTCCGGGCAAAAATTAACATGATCTTGTACGGGTAGTTTGGTACCACAATTATGACAAAACATGGGTTTTACTCTTTATAATTTATAATATTAGATTTATACAATTTGTCTTTACGTCGTTAGTCTTTAGGTATCAGTTGGAAAGCCTCCATCACAAGGAGAGTCAGAGCCTTATTCCAAAACAATTTCACCATCTTTACAACTTCCTTGCCATTTTCTTTGCCCATTTTCTTTCCAGCCCGTCCAGAGTCCAACTTGAACGCCTATTTCCCAATGGCCTTTGGAATGTATTTGGCCACTCTCATACCAAAGGGTTTCACAGCCATGCTTTTTACCATTAAGATAGCAAATTTCCCCCTCTTTTTGGCCATTTTCATACCAGGAAATCCAGCACCCGTTGAGTTGGCCTTTTGACCAGCTTATCTGGGTTTTTTGCTGGCCATTTTCATACCATTCTTTTTCCAAGCCATCAAACTGGTTATTAAAATAACTTATTTCTTGCGCCTTTTGACCATTTTCGTACCAGTATGTCCATATTCCATTATTTTGCCCATGTTGAAAAGTTTCTTCATTTTTCTTTTGACCATTGCCATAATAAGCGACTCCGGCACCACTAAATGGCTTGCCTTCAAAGCACATTAACTGATTGATTTTTTGCAAATTATTGTAATTTACAACATTTACCAGGACTTTGTTGCCACACTCAGGACAAAAATTGACATTTGGCAGCAATTGATTACCACAGTTGCAACAAAACATAGTTAATCCCTTTAAAGTCAGATTTTAGAGAATGGAAAAGGTATTAAAGCACAAAGTCAACACCATTTTTTTGGTACCAGTATAATTCATTAATCCAAACAAGCCTAAAAAAAGAGGATAGCCCTGTGCCTAAAGCCAGTGATTTAAAACAAGGTTCTGCTGTAGAAATAAAAGGCGAACCATATACTGTAAAAACCATAGAAGTGAGAAACCCGACTTCTCGTGGTGCTTCGACTCTTTACAAAATTCGTTTGCATCATATGAAGAACAAGCAAAAAATAGATGAGACGTATAAAGGAGATGATTTTTTAAAAGAAGCAGATTGTGCCAAACTCATGGTTCAATACTCTTATCAGGAGAGTGATAACTATACCTTTATGAATCTTGAAAGCTATGAACAATACACTTTGAATAGCGAAGATCTTGAAGGTCAGATTGAGTATTTAACAGATGGTCTGGAAGGTATCATTATATTGCTTCTGGATGATGCGCCTTTGGGTATTGAACTACCCACCTCTATTTCTTTGGAAATTATAGAAACTCCACCTGCTATGAAAGGTGCAAGTGCAACTAATCGGACTAAACCGGCAAAATTAAGCACGGGTCTTGAAGTGCAGGTGCCTGAATATATAGAAACCGGTGAAATAATCAAAGTGAATAGTGATACCGGTAAGTATATGTCTCGTGCCTGATCTTCTTTATGATTTTGAGTAGACTTTAATGTTAGGGAGATGGAAAGAAATAATCATCCAATCTTGCTGGTCTTTTTGTCCGCCTT